>JBJFHW010000059.1:0-5288 GCA_051893965.1 Acutalibacteraceae bacterium | reverse complement strand
TGTCAGTGCATAAGCGGAAACAAGAACACAAAAGCACACAAAAACGGCAATGATCCTTTTTAACACTTTCATCATTTTATCCCTCGTTTTTCTTATGACTGTATTTTATAGGGAAGAAACGAGAGATTCAATATGCTTCTGACTATCGTAAGAAAAAGTTAAGGGAAATTTAAGAAATGTCGCAATATAGGAAAAGCACCTTGCGCGTTGCAAAGTGCTTGATTGTTTATAAAAGCAATTATTTTTTGTTGCTATATTTCGGGTCAGTTTTGCCAATATATTCTTTACATTCTTGTTCCCATCGCTCAATATCCATACCTGTGCAAAGCAATATATCAATACATTTATGCGTTTTTAAATCGTATGTACATAAAAATCCGTTTTTATTAACGCTTGAATAGAAATCAGAATTACTTTCAGACATATTTATCACCGCTGAATATAGTTTGTTTTTACTTTCTCACACATTCAAAGCAGACCCAGCCTTTTTCTGTGTGGCGCTTTTTGATTGCAAAGCCGTTTTTGTCGAACGCGTCAATCACATCCTGTTCCCTTGTGTCAATAATTCCCGATGTGATAAACACCGCTTCGTCTTTCATGAATTTTGCAACATCTTTCGTAAACAGGATAATGATATCGGCAACAATGTTAGCCACAACAACATCAAATTTTCCGCTGACCTTGTCTGTCAGATTGCCTTGAAAAACCTGATATTTCGGCGCAGTAAATCCGTTTGCTTCACCGTTTTCAATCGCCGTTTTCACAGCAAGCGCATCAATGTCCACACCGACCGCACTTTTTGCACCGAGAAGCAACGAAGCAATGGAAAGAATTCCGCTTCCGCAGCCGATGTCAAGCACTTCGGTGTCTTCGCCGATATATTTTTCAAGAGCGGCAAGACAAAGGCGGGTTGTTTCATGTGTACCCGAACCGAAAGCAAGCCCCGGTTCAATATCAAGCACGACTCTTCCGTCGGCATCAAACTCCTTTTCCCATGTCGGGTGTATCAAAAGCTTTTCACCGACCGGAATGGAATGAAAATACTGCTTCCAGTTGTTTTCCCAATCGGCATTGCGGCAAGCGGAAGTATCAATTTCATTTTTGATTCCCTCAGCAGTAAAACGCTCGCTTAAAAAGGCAACGGCTTCAAGCGGGTTTTCCTCGGGCGAAATATATACATGCACAAAAGCCTTGCTTCTGTCTTTTTTGAGCAGATCTTCATCAATCAGGTCTATGTGGGCTATATCCCATGCCTGCTGTTCAAGATCTCTGTAATCTTCAATATAGATGCCGTACGGCACAACCATCATGGCAATGTCGGCGGCTTTGTCAACATCATCGGCACTGACCGAAATTTTTACCTCTGTCCAATCGTTCATATACTTTTCTCCTTTTTGATCACCGCACCGTCCAGTGCGCCGAGTCTGATTTTATTTCCCTGAATTTTGTTTCCGAAAACCGTTTTGGCATCAAGCCAGCTTTCGGGCAGATAATAATCAATTTCATGCTCATTTCGGTTGATAATCACCAAAATTTCATCTTCGTCATTGCTTCTTGTATAAGCAAGACAGGAGAGCATTTCCGAAACCGTGAAAAATTCTCCGTCTTTTAAACAGCGGCATTCTTTTCTTAAGTTTCCGAGCTTTTTGTAATGAAGCAAAAGATCTTTGTCTTCCCTGCCCCACGGATAACACACCCTGTTAAACGGGTCTTTATAGCCCTGCATTCCGGCTTCGTCTCCGTAATAAAGCGACGGAACGCCGGGAAGCGTATATTGAATCAGGCTTGCAAGCTTCAAAAGCTTCGCACCTTTTTCATACTGTGCATCGCTGAGCTTCTTTTCGCTTTGCCACTGTCTGTCGCGATATTCGCAGCTTTCGCCGGCAAGCTGTGTGATGGCTCTCATGGTGTCGTGCGTTCCGATATGATTCATCAGCACATCAACAACGCACTTCGGATAATTTTCAAGAACGGTCATGATTTTATCGCTGAAGCTTTCAACGTTACCCGTTCTGATAAACGATATAATGGCATCGGCAAACGGATAGTTCATCACGCTGTCAAGCTGTGCACCCTGCAAATAGCGGCGTCTTTCACCGTAACTGCATTTGTTGGAAGCGTCCTCCCAGACCTCGCCGAGAACAAGCGCGTCACGGTTTTGTTCTTTAACCGCCCTGCGAAATTCATCAAGGAACTTATCGGGCAGTTCATCTGCAACATCAAGCCGATAGCCGCTGACACCGCAGGAAAGCCACTTTTTCGCAATGCCGTTTTCGCCTGTGATAAAATCAATGAACCCGGGCGAATCTTCCGTAACTTCGGGCAAAATATCAATTCCCCACCACGAATGATAGCCGTAAGGCCAGTTTGTGAATTTATACCAGCTGTAATAGGGTGACTCTTTCGACTGAAAGGCACCGATACTGTCATATCTTGCATATTTGTTAAAATAGACGCTGTCGTCTCCGGTATGGCTGAAAACACCGTCAAGAATAACGGAAATTCCGTTTTCTTTTGCTTTTCGGCAAAGACTTCTGAGGTCTTTTTCCGTTCCGAGCAGGCTGTCAATTTTTGAATAATCCGCCGTGTCATAGCGGTGATTGCTCTGCGCTTCAAAAATCGGGTTGAGATAAATGCAGGTTACGCCGAGCGACTTGAGATAATCAAGCTTTTGCTCAATGCCTTTCAGGTCGCCGCCGAAATAATCGTTGTTTAATACCTTGCCCTCTTTTGTGGGCTTCCACTGCGGCTCACCGCCCCAATCATCACGCATGATTCTGTCTGACGGAACGTTTTTCTTTTTTGTTTTCGATGAATAAAACCTGTCGGGAAAAATCTGATAGATGAGACCGCCCTTGAGCCAGTCGGGCGTTTTGAAATTCTTGTCATAAACCGTCAGCTGCCATTCAAGCTCGCCGCCGCCCAGTGAGCCGAGGCACGAACCGTCATGGCGGATTTCATTTCTTCCCCAGGGGGTATCGTATTCAAAATGATAAAAATAAAGTCCGGTTTCGTTTGCCGTATAATCAAGGCACCACCATTCTTCGTCGCAGCCCTGCATGGAAAGCCAGAAAAACTTGTGATAAGTGCTTTCTTCGCCGTCTTTATGTATCACTAGGTCAACGCCGCTGCAGCAAAGATTTCTCGGCAAAACAACCTTGAATGTGATTTTTTGGTTTTCTTTCACTGCGCCGAAAACATTCTTATGGATTCGGTTTCGCGAATTAAAAGGGATATAATCCATTTTCATTTTTCCTCTCGGCGCCGTCATATATTTCTTTTGCGGCGCATATCTATTATTAAGCAAAAAAGACCGGCGGTGATTCTATGTTCGTTATCTCATTAAAATCAAAAAAACTGAAAAAAGCTGCCGTCATTGCCCTTGCCGCAGTGCTTGTTACCATCGGCGCAGTTTATTATGTTTGCACAGGCAACGAAAAGCCCGTTGCCAATGTGGGCGGCGTTGTTATGAAAGCCGCCGACAACAAGGAAAGAGTTGCTTTCTTTTCTCAGTTCGGCTGGGAGATTAACGAAGAGCCGTCCGAAGTCAAAGAAGTTGTGATTCCGACCGAATTTGATGAAGTATATCAGAACTATAACGAAATTCAGAAGAAACAGGGACTTGACCTTGAAAAATATAAAGGAGCAAGGGTGAAAATGTGGTCTTATGAAATTCTCAATTATCCCGGCTACGAAAACTCTCCGGGTGTGATTCACGGAAACATTCTTGTTTATAACGATACCGTCATCGGCGGAGATGTTTCAAGCACAGAGCTCGGCGGCTTCATGCACGGTTTCAGCAATGAATCGGCTGAAGCGGCATCGGGTTCTTAATCGGTAATCACCCAATCTTTGATTTCATCAAGAAGTGAAAGTTCAACCGTTGCTCTCATATAAAGACCGTTTTCGGTATATTCTTCAAACTCCACAACGCCTTCTTTTCTGATTCTTGCCGCAACTGCGCCTGCCTCAAAAGGTATGAGCAGTTGCGCTTTTTTTCTTGTGGGCGGAAGCTGTTCGAGTATCGCTTCCAGAAGTCTGTCAAGACCTTTTTTCTCAAGTGCGGAAATCATAACCGTTTTTCCGAAAGTCGGCATGGAATAAATGTCGCCGACCTTGTCACACTTATTCATGACCGAAACCACGGGTGTTCCCGCGCAGCCGAGTTCTTCAAGCAGCTTTTTTGTCACTTCAAGATGTTCGTTTGCGTGTTCGTCCGAAGCGTCGCACACGTTGAGGATAACGGTTGCCTGTGCCGCTTCTTCAAGGGTAGATTTAAACGCTTCAACAAGCTTGTGCGGCAATCTGCGAATCAGTCCGACCGTGTCAACAAGCATAACCGTTCTGCCGTCAGGCAGCGTCAGTGCGCGTGAGGTTGGGTCAAGCGTTGCAAAAAGCTTGTTTTCGGCAAGCACGCCCGCGTTTGTCAGCGCATTCATCAGCGTGGATTTTCCGGCGTTTGTGTAACCGACAATGGCAACCGATTGCACACCGTCTTTTTGGCGGCGTTTTCTCATCATATCGCGGCGCTTTTCAAGCTCTTTCAGTTCACTTTCCAGCTTTTGGATTCTTCTTCTGATGTGACGCTTATCACTTTCAAGCTTGCTTTCGCCCGGTCCTCTTGTTCCGATTCCGCCGCCGAGACGTGAAAGTGACGCACCCTGCCCTGCAAGGCGCGGTAAGCTGTATTTCAGCTGAGCAAGCTCAACCTGAAGCTTACCCTCGCTCGTTCTTGCCCTTGCGGCAAAAATATCGAGAATAAGCATGGTTCGGTCAATGACCCGAACCCCTGTGATTTTTTCAAGATTTCTTTGCTGAGACGGCGTAAGTTCGCTGTCAAAAATGAGCAGATCCACTTCGTATGCCTGACAAAACGAGACAATTTCAAGAAGCTTTCCCGCACCGACAAAGGTTGCCGCTTCGGGTCTTTCCTTTTTTTGAATGATTTTTCCGAGCACAACCGCTCCGGCGGTTTTTGCAAGTTCTGAAAGCTCATCAATTGAAATTTCAGCGTCAAAATCGCCTGTGTCAACGCTGACAAGAAGCGCCTTCTCCGCTTTTTCGGTGTTATCAAAAGCCTCCATTCAATCGCCCCGTTTCATTTAAAATATTATCAAAGAATAATTAATTCCTTTTTACACTTCGTAAAGTTATAATAACCGTCATCGGTAACAAGCACCATGTCCTCAATCCGCACACCGAACTGACCCGGAAGATAGATTCCCGGCTCTGCCGTGACAACATTTCCGCTTTTGAGAACAGCCTTGCTTTTCGGCGATTCGTTCGGA
>JBJFHW010000058.1:0-5288 GCA_051893965.1 Acutalibacteraceae bacterium | reverse complement strand
CGGTTGAAATGGCAAACAATATCCGTAAAAACAGCGGTATGATTCCGGGTATCCGTCCGGGCAAACCGACTGCTGATTACATCAAGAAGATTCTCAGCAGAATCACCCTTATGGGCGCATTGCTTCTGAGCGTTATCGCTCTGTTCCCGAATCTTCTTACGCTGTTTACAACCCTCATCGGAAAACCGATGATGCTTTCACTCGGCGGAACATCACTTATCATCGTTGTTGGCGTTGCTCTTGAAACCGTTAAGTCTCTTGAAAGCCAGATGATGATGAGACATTACAAAGGCTTCCTTGATTAATACTTACGGGGTGATTTTATGAAACTGATTTTCCTCGGCGCCCCGGGCGCAGGTAAAGGCACACAGGCTGAAGTTGTCAGCAAGAAACTTGCAATCCCCGCAATTTCAACAGGCAACATTATCCGTGCCGCTGTTAAAGAACAGACAGAAATGGGTATTAAGGCAAAGGATTATATCGAAAAGGGTCAGCTTGTTCCCGATGATGTTGTAATCGGCATCATCAAGGAAAGACTGGCTCAGGACGACTGCAAAGACGGCTTTATTCTTGACGGCTTCCCCAGAACAGTCCGTCAGGCTCAGGAGCTTGATGACATGGGCGTTGAAATCGACAGAGTCATTGACATTGAGGTTTCAGACGAAAAGATTGCTGCAAGAATGTCCGGACGCAGAGTTTGCAAAAACTGCGGAGCTTCCTATCATCTTGAATATAAGAAGCCGGAAACGGACGGAATTTGCAACCTTTGCGGCGACGAGCTTGTTCAAAGGTCAGACGATAAGCCCGAGACAGTTCTTGACAGACTGAAAGTTTATCACGAACAGACCGAACCGCTTATTGATTTTTACCGTGAAAAGGGCAAGCTTCGCGTTGTTGAAGGTCAGGAGCAGGTTGCCGACACAACGGCGCTCACTCTTGAAGCATTAAACGATTAATTTTAAAACAACAAGAAAGGAAGCGTCACAGAACAATGCAGAAAGTGAAAAACCTTTCGTGCAGTCTGTGCCGCATGGCGAATGAACATGATTGTGCTCAAAACAGCCCGTGAGCTTGAGCTCATGCGTGAAGCGTGCAGAATTTCTGCCGGAGCACTACGCGTGGCGGGTGAAGCGGTCAGACCCGGTGTTTCAACCTGGGAAATTGACAAACTTGCCTATAACTATATTAAAAGTCAGGGTGCAGAACCGAACTTCCTGCATTTATATGGCTTTCCCGCTACCGCATGTATTTCCATAAACGACGAGGTTATTCATGGAATTCCGAGCAAGAAACGCATTTTAAAGGAGGGCGACATTGTCAGCATTGACCTTGGAGCCAAAAAGAACGGATATAACGGCGATAACGCAGCGACCTTCGCCTGCGGAAAAGTTTCCGAGGAGGCACAGAAGCTGATGGACGCAACAAGAGAAAGCCTTTATGAGGCAATCAAGGTTGCGGTTGTCGGCAACAAAATCGGCGATATTGCTTATGCCGTTCAGTCTTATTGCGAAGAAAGAGGCTATGGCGTTGTGCGTGAATACACAGGCCACGGCGTCGGCAAGGAACTTCATGAAGATCCGAGCGTTCCCAATTACGGCAAAGCCGGCAGAGGTGTTCGCCTGTGCCAAGGCATGACAATTGCCATTGAACCGATGATCAATCAGGGCACTGCAAAAATTTTTGTAATGCCGGACGGCTGGACAGTGAAAACAAAAGATGCAAAGTTGTCTGCTCATTTTGAGCACACGGTTGCAATTACCAAAGACGGTCCGGTAATTCTCACAAAAGAGTGAGGTTTGCATGGAATTTCGAACAGGACAAATTGTAATTTCAAAAGCAGGACGTGACAAAGGCAGAATGCTGGTTGTCACAAAATGCGAAAACGGTGCGGTTTTCGTCTGCGACGGAAAAGAGCGCCCGCTTGAAAGAGCAAAAAGGAAAAATCCCAAGCATCTTCAGACAACTTCACTGTTTATTGACGCCGATTCAATGACAAGTAATTCAAAATTAAGAAAAACCCTCAGACTTTTGGATAACCAAGGGAGGTAAGCTGTTATGTCAAAACAGGATATGATCGAAGTTGACGGAACAGTTGTTGAAGCATTGCCGAACGCAACTTTCCAGGTCGAACTTGAAAACGGACACAAAATACTGGCTCATATTTCCGGTAAGCTTCGCATGAACTACATTCGAATCCTTCCCGGAGATAAAGTAAAGGTCGAAATGTCTCCATACGATCTTAGCAAGGGCCGCATAACATGGAGATCAAAATAATCCGTATGATACAATCGGTTCTGAATTTTTAAAGGAGGTATAGTTCATATGAAAGTCAGACCTTCTGTTAAGAAAATTTGCGAAAAATGCAAAGTAATTAAGCGCAAGGGAAAGGTCATGGTTATCTGTGAAAATCCCAAACACAAACAGCGTCAGGGTTAAAGACGCAAACCAATTTTGGAGGTGAACTGACAAATGGCGCGTATTCAAGGCGTTGACCTTCCGAGAGAGAAGAGAATTGAAATTGCTCTTACCTATATTTTCGGTATCGGTCAGAAAACCGCAAAGGACATCATCGCTGCAACAGGTGTAAATCCCGACACGAGAGTTAAGGATCTGAGCGATGACGATGTTGCAAAGCTCAACGAGTATATTATCCACAACCTCACCGTTGAGGGTGATCTCAGAAGAAAAACTGCATACGACATTAAGAGATTGACAGAAATCGGCTGCTATCGCGGTGTACGTCACAGAAAGGGTCTTCCCGTAAGAGGACAGCGTTCAAAAACAAACGCACGTACACGTAAGGGTCCGAAGAAGACAATCGCTAACAAGAAGAAATAATTCAAATAGGAGGATATTACTATGGCTGCTAAGGTTAGCAAGAAAACTGCTACCACTCGCCGCCGCCGTGAAAAGAAGAATATCGAACGCGGTGCGGCCCATATTCAATCCACCTTCAACAACACCATTGTTACTATCTCTGACACGCAGGGCAATGTAGTATCATGGGCAAGTGCCGGCGAAATGGGCTTCAGAGGCTCAAGAAAATCCACTCCTTTCGCTGCTCAGACTGCTGCTGAAACAGCTGCAAAAACAGCAAAGGATTACGGCATGAAAACTGTTGAAGTATATGTTAAGGGACCGGGCGCAGGTCGTGAAGCTGCAATCAGAGCTTTACAGACTGCCGGACTTGATGTAACTCTGATTAAAGACGTTACACCGATTCCGCACAACGGCTGCCGTCCGCCCAAGAGAAGACGTGTTTAACGGAGGTACTGATAGATGAGTAGATACACAGGAGCGGTTTGCAAACAGTGCCGCCGTGAGGGTAAGAAGCTCTTTTTGAAAGGTGACAGATGCTACACAGGCAAATGTGCCATCGATCGCCGTTCTTACGCTCCCGGTCAGCATGGCCAGAACCGCAGCAAAAATTCTGAATACGGTCTTCAGCTTCGCGCAAAACAGCAGGCAAGACGTTATTACGGTATTCAGGAAGGCCAGTTCCACAAATACTTTCTTATGGCTGAACGCAAAGCAGGCATGACAGGTGAAAACCTTCTCAAAATCTGCGAAAGCCGTCTTGATAATGTTGTTTACACACTGGGATGGGCTTCTTCCCGTGCAGAAGCAAGACAGCTTGTAACACACGGTCATTACGAAGTTAACGGCAAAAAGGTTGACATTCCGAGCTACCTTCTCAAGGTAGGCGACAGCGTTTCAATCAAAGCAAAAAGCCGTGACAGCGTAAAGATCAAAGCTGTTCTTGAAGCAAACGAATCAAGACCTGTTCCCACATGGCTTGATCTCGACAGCCAGAACCTCACAGCAAAGGTTGTTGCTCTTCCGGAGCGTGAGCAGATTGGTGCACCGGTTGAAGAACACCTCATCGTTGAGTTCTATTCTAAGTAATAGACTAAGGTGCAAAAACACATTTAAAGCATAATAAGGAGGCTTGGCATGATAGGAATCGAGAAACCGAAAATTGAGACTTCCGAATTATCGCCTGACGGTACTTACGGAAAGATCGTAGTTGAGCCGCTTGAGAGCGGTTACGGTATTACGCTGGGCAACAGCCTCAGAAGAACACTTCTTTCTTCTCTTCCGGGCTATGCAATCACAAGCGTCAAGATTGACGGAGTTGTGCATGAATTTTCAACCATTCCGGGAGTTAAGGAAGATGTTACCGAAATTGTTCTCAATCTTAAGCGAGTAATACTCAAAATTCACGGAGAAGGTCCGAAAACTTTATACATTGACGCAAGCGGCGAAGGCGAAATTGTTGCGGGCGACATTAAGTGCGACGCTGATGTTGAAATTCTCAGCCCTGAACGTCACATTTGCACCCTTGACAAGGACGCACATGTAAGCATGGAGCTCACATGCGACTGCGGACGCGGATATGTTTCGGCCGAGCAGAACAAAGCAGCTCTGAAACAACAGCCCATCGGAGTTATTGCAATTGACTCAATCTATACACCGGTGCTGAAAGTCAACTATACAGTTGAAAACACACGTGTAGGCCAGAACACAGCTCTTGACAAACTCACACTTGAAGTTTGGACCGATAAAACCATTTCGGCAACAGAAGCTGTTTCATTAGCGGCAAAGTTTCTCAATGAACATCTCGTTCTCTTCAGCGATTTGTCGGGAGAAGCGTATGACACTGAAATAATGGTTGACAAAGCAGAGGATTCAAAAGAAAAAATCCTTGAGATGACCATTGAGGAACTTGAGTTGACGGTACGCTCATTCAACTGTTTGAAGCGTGCACAGATCAACACGGTTGAAGATTTGACCAAAAAGACAGAAGAAGAAATGATGAAGGTCAGAAACCTCGGCAAGAAGTCACTTGACGAAGTTATCGGCAAGCTTCATTCATTGGGTCTTAGTCTCAGGACTGAAGAAGAATAAAAACTTACGCTAAAGGAGTGATTTCAAATGGCAGGTACCAGAAAGCTTGGCAGAACCAGCGATCATCGCAAGGCAATGCTTCGAGGCATGGTAACTTATCTCTTAGAGAAAGGCAGCATTGAAACCACCGTTACAAGGGCAAAGGAAGTTCGCGCAATGGCTGAGAAAATGATTACTCTCGGCAAAGAACCGACACTTCACAATCGCCGTCAGGCTCTTGCATACATCACAAAAGATGATGTTGTTAAGAAGCTTTTCGACGAAATCGGTCCGAAATATAAAGATGTAAACGGTGGATACACCCGTATTATCAAAACAGGTCCCCGTCGCGGAGACGCAGCAGAGATGTGCATCATCGAGCTTGTTTGATTCGGATAGTA
>JBJFHW010000057.1:0-5322 GCA_051893965.1 Acutalibacteraceae bacterium | reverse complement strand
TGCGGCTCCTGCTCCGGCATGTATACGGCAAATTCCATGAACTGCCTGACAGAGGTTCTCGGCATGGGACTGAAAGGCAACGGCACCATTCCGGCTGTTTATTCTTCAAGAATTGAGCTTGCAAAGCATGCGGGTATGCAGATTATGGAGCTTGTGAAACAGAACATCAGACCGCTTGACATCATGAACGAAAAATCTTTCAGAAATGCGCTGACAGCGGACATGGCGCTCGGCTGTTCAACAAACAGTATGCTTCATCTTCCGGCAATTGCCAATGAATGCGGCATTGACTTTAATCTTGACATGGCAAACGAAATCAGCGCAAAAACGCCGAACCTTTGCCATCTTGCACCGGCAGGTCCGACTTATATGGAAGACCTGAACGAAGCCGGCGGCGTTTATGCGGTTCTCAAAGAGCTTGAAAAGCTCGGTTTACTCAATACCGATGTCATGACCTGCACAGGCAAAACACTCGGCGAAAACATCAAGGACGCAAAGAACCTCAACCCCGAGGTTATCAGAACCAAGGAGACCGCATACAGCCAGACGGGCGGCATTGCTGTTCTTCGCGGCAACCTTGCAAAAGACGGCTGTGTGGTTAAGCGCAGTGCGGTGGCTCCCGAAATGCTGGTTCATGAAGGTCCTGCAAAGGTATTCAACAGCGAAGAAGAAGCCATCAAGGTTATTTATGAAGGCGGAATCAAAGCGGGCGATGTTGTGGTTATCCGCTATGAGGGACCGGCAGGCGGCCCGGGCATGAGAGAAATGCTTTCGCCCACTTCCGCCATCGCAGGCGCAGGCCTTGACAAAGAGGTCGCTCTGATTACCGACGGACGCTTCTCGGGCGCAACAAGAGGCGCGGCAATCGGTCACGTTTCTCCCGAAGCTGCAAACGGCGGTCTGATTGCTTATGTCAAAGACGGCGATATTATTTCAATCAATATCCCCGAATATAAAATTGAACTGAAAGTTTCCGATGAGGAAATTGAAAAGCGTAAAAAGGAAATGCCCATTCTCAAAAAAGATGACATCAGCGGCTATCTCAAAAGATATTCACAAATGGTTTCCTCCGCTGACAAGGGCGCAATCATCAACAAAAAATAAAAAAGGAGTGAAAGCTTATGCCAATGACAATGACACAAAAAATTCTTGCCGCTCACGCAGGGCTTGAAAGCGTGGAAGCAGGTCAGCTTGTGCTTGTAAATCTTGACAGAGTGCTCGGCAACGACATTACTTCTCCGGTTGCCATCAGAGAATTTGAAAAGCTCGGCTGCGACGGTGTTTTTGATAAGGATAAGGTCACCATGGTTATGGATCATTTTGCACCGAACAAGGATATCAAAGCCGCCGTGCAGTGCAAAATGTGCAGAGATTTCTGCAACGAAAAGGAAATTACACATTTTTATGATGTCGGCAGAATGGGTATTGAACATGCTCTTCTTCCCGAAAAAGGCTTGGTTGTTTCGGGTGACGCTGTTATCGGCGCCGACTCACACACCTGCACCTACGGCGCACTCGGCGCATTTTCAACGGGTGTCGGCTCAACCGATATGGCTTGCGCTATGGCAACGGGCAAGGCCTGGTTCAAGGTTCCGTCAGCCATCAGGTTTGTTCTTAAAGGCAAGCTGAACGAATATGTTTCCGGCAAAGATGTGATTCTTCACATCATCGGAAAAATCGGCGTTGACGGCGCACTTTATAAATCCATGGAATTTACCGGTGAGGGACTTGCAAGTCTGAGCATTTATGACAGACTGACCATGGCGAACATGGCAATTGAAGCCGGTGCGAAAAACGGTATTTTTGAAGTGGACGAACAGACAATTGAATATGTTAAGGCTCATTCCGACCGTGAACCGGTCGTTTACAAGGCGGACGAGGACGCAGTCTATGACGAGGTGATTGAAATTGATTTGTCACAGATCAAATCCACCGTTGCGTTCCCGCATCTTCCCGAAAACACGCACACAACCGATGAAATCGGCGAAATTAAAATTGATCAGGTTGTCATCGGCTCATGCACAAACGGTCACTATAAAGACCTTGAGCAGGCGGCTTCCATCATCAGAGGCAAAAAGGTTGCCAAAAATGTCCGTGCAATCATCATTCCCGCAACGCAGGATATTTATCTTCAGGCGGTTGAAAACGGCTTGGTCAAAGACTTCATCGAAGCCGGCTGCATCGTTTCCACACCCACCTGCGGTCCGTGCCTTGGCGGTTATATGGGTATTCTTGCAAAAGGCGAACGCGCCGTTGCAACCACCAACCGCAATTTTGTCGGCAGAATGGGCGACACCGAATCCGAAGTTTATCTTGCTTCTCCGGCAGTTGCCGCCGCAAGCGCAGTTGCCGGAAAAATCGCTGATCCGAAGGAGGTAATGGCATGAAATTTACAGGTACTGTTCTGAAATACGGCGATAACGTTGACACCGATGTTATTATCCCCGCAAGATACCTCAACACCATTGACAAAAAAGAGCTTGCTTCTCACTGCATGGAGGATATTGACGCCGACTTTTCCAAAAAGGTCAAAGACGGCGACATTATGGTTGCCGGATTCAACTTCGGCTGCGGTTCTTCAAGAGAGCACGCACCGATCGCCATTAAAGAAAGCGGAATTTCCGTTGTGATTGCCAAAAGCTTTGCAAGAATTTTTTACCGCAACTCCATCAACATCGGTCTTGCCATTGTGGAATGTCCCGAAGCTGCCGAAGCGATTGAAAACGGCGACGAAGTGGAAGCCGACCTTGACAAGGGCATCATTCTTGACAAGACAACCGGCAAAAGCTTCAAAACCGAGCCGTTCCCCGCATTTATTCAGAACATCATCACAAACGGCGGTCTTGTTGAATCGGTTAAAAAGGGAATTATCAAATAAAAAGAAGGGATTAAAATGGAATTTAACATCGGCCTTTTAAAAGGCGACGGAATCGGACCCGAAATTGTTGACAGCGCGGTCAGAGTGCTTGAAAAAATCGGCGAAAAATTCGGTCATCAATTTAATTTCAGCTCCTATCTTATCGGCGGCTGTGCCATTGACGCAGTCGGAAAGCCGCTTCCGCAGGAAACCGTTGACGGCTGTCTTGCAAGCGACAGTGTACTTCTCGGCGCAGTCGGCGGTCCGAAATGGGACGGTCTCGGCGGCGATGTCAGACCCGAAAAAGCACTGCTCGGAATTCGTGCGGCCATGGAGCTTTTCACAAATCTTCGCCCGGCAAAGCTTTATCCGGCACTGAAAGAAGCCTGCCCGCTTCGTGCGGATCTTGTTGAAAAAGGCTTTGACATTATGATTGTCAGAGAGCTTACCGGCGGAATTTATTTCGGCGAAAGAGGTTACCGTGAGGGAAAATTCGGCAAAGAAGCATTTGACACCGAATGTTACAGCGAAACGGAAATCCGCCGCATTGCAAAGGTTGCTTTTGAAACCGCCATGAAGAGAAACAAAAAGGTTATCAGCATTGACAAAGCCAATGTTCTGGAATCATCAAGACTTTGGAGAAAAATTGTTCACGAGGTTGCCGCAGATTATCCCGAGGTTGAAGTTCAGGATATGCTTGTTGACAACGCCGCCATGCAGCTTGTCAGAAACCCCGGTCAGTTTGATGTTGCCGTCACCTCCAATATGTTCGGCGATATTCTTTCCGATGAAGCTTCTCAGCTTACCGGTTCCATCGGCATGCTGCCCTCTGCTTCACTCGGCGCAACAAAAAGAGGACTTTATGAGCCGATTCACGGTTCTGCCCCCGACATTGCCGGTCAGGGCAAGGCGAACCCGATTGCAACCATTCTTTCGGCGGCGATGATGCTTCGCTATTCGTTTGACCTTGAAAAAGAAGCGGACGCCATTGAAAAAGCGGTTGACGCCGTTCTCAACGCAGGACTTCGCACAGCTGACCTTGTCGGAAACAGCGGCGCGGCGGCTCTTTCAACAACCGAAATGACGGATAAAATTATTGAACAGCTTTAAGAGGTCTGACAGTGGATACCGATTTAAAAAATATCACCATGAAGCTTGACTCGGTGACGGTTTTCAGAAATATCACTTCGTCGGCGGTTATGAAAAATCTGATTTCTTTTCTTGAATGTCAGGAACAAGGCTCAATGAAGGTCAGAAAATATGCCGATTTTGTTGCGGCGCTTTATGATGAGGGCTGTGACCTCGGAAAATATATTCTTCGTCTTGTTTTAGAAGACGAAAACGAATATGTAATTTTTCTTTCGCAAAAAAAGGAAATTCCGATCTGCATGAAAGAAACGGTCAGGGCGGAGCTTCGGCTGTTTTCGGAAATTTCGACGCTTTCACCTGAAGCGTTTGCGCACCTTGTCGGCAATTTTGACGGACATTTGCCGCTGTTTGACAACACGCAGTTTGATTTTGAAAAGCGCTATGACGAAAAAATAGCCCGCCTTTTCAAAGACGGCTACGGCATTTATTCAAAATATTCCATGTTCAACATCAGAGACGGCGGAGAGATTACGCCGCTTCGCTCGGCGGATTCAATCAGTATTGATGATCTTGTCGGCTATGAAAGCGAGCGACAGAAAGTGATTGACAACACAAAGGCGCTCATTGAGGGCAAGCCTGCAGCAAACATTCTTCTTTGCGGCGATGCCGGAACGGGTAAATCTTCAACGGTCAAGGCGGTTGTGAACCTGCTTGCCGATGAGGGAGTCCGACTGATTGAGCTGAGAAAAGAACAGCTGATGAGTCTGCCCATTGTGATGGAGGAAATCAATCACAATCCGCTGAAATTCATCATTTTCATTGATGATCTGTCGTTTAACAACGGCGAAGAGGGCTTCGGAACACTCAAGGCGATTCTGGAGGGCTCTGCCAGCGCAAGGGCGAACAATGCGGTGATTTATGCAACGAGCAACCGCCGTCATCTTGTTAAGGAAACGTTTTCCGACCGTGACGGTGACGATGTTCACCGCAGTGACACCATTCAGGAGCTTGTTTCGCTTTCGGAAAGGTTCGGGCTGACGATTTTCTATTCAAAGCCGAGTAAGGAGCTTTATTTGAAAATTGTGAAAAGCCTTGCAGAAAAAGAACAGCTTGAAATCCCTGATGAGGAGTTATTCAGGCAGGCTGAAGCGTTTGCGCTTCGCAAAGGCAGCCGCTCTGCAAGGGCAGCAAGACAATTCATTGACGCAAGCATCGCTTGCAGGACTCACGCGGATTAGAGAGCAATAATCTCTACATTTATGCCGCGGCGGAAACTGTGTGAAAAAGGAGTAAAGTTTTTTGCCGAGCTTTTTTTCAAAAAAGCTTGTGGGGTCAAGGGGCGAAGCCCATTGGCGGCGGGCACCGCCCGCATGCTC
>JBJFHW010000056.1:0-5361 GCA_051893965.1 Acutalibacteraceae bacterium | reverse complement strand
TGCTGTAAGCTCCATTTTATTTTCTCCTTTCTTGTATTCGCCTTATTGTTAAAAATATATTAACACTTTGTGAAGTATGTGTCAAGACGAAAACAGGAATTTAATGTCGAAATCCAATAAGAAATATAAAAAACTTTTAATTATAAAAATACAGAAAGCAAAATTAAAGGGAAATTTTACAATTTTAATAGTATAAATAATCAAAATATCTAAAAAAGCCAAAGAAATTTTGTTGATAATTTATAGAATTGTTTTCAAAATGTGTTGAAAAAAAGATTTTAATATGCTAAAATGTTGAAGTTAAAAAACGGCATCAGCCGGAAAGAAAAGGAGATTCAAATGAAAAGAACCAAAAAAATTCTCAGCGTTATTCTTGCGGCTTTACTGCTCATGAGCTCGCTTTGCGCTTTTGCATTTGCCGCACAAGAAGAACCGGTCATTCCTCTGATTATTGTTCCCGGTTACAGCGCCTCCGAGCTTTATCTTGATTACGGCGAAGAAACCGAAGAACATGTCTGGGGCGTACAGGCCGAACCGATTATTGAAGAGGTAAAAAACAACCTTGCAAAGCTCGGAATCAGCATTGCCAATCTTGCGGCAGGCGATAAGCAGCTGCTGATTAAAACCGTCGGCGACGCCGTCAGAAACCTTTACGGTGTTCTGGAAATGAACGATGACGGAACCAGCAAGTATAACGTTACCGCCGCCTTGACCGACCCTGCAACAACCACAACCAAATATGTTGTTGACACTTACGGCGAAGATTCCGGTTATCTGCATCTTCCGGAAATCAACCTTTATTTTGCAAGCATCATCGGACAGGAAAATGTTTTCAACTGCCACATTGATTTTCGTCAGGGTGCGATAAAATGCGCGCAGGATCTCGACAAATATGTAACCGCGGTCAAAGAATACACCGGCTCAGACAAGGTTCGCCTTTACGGTCTCAGCCACGGCGGCATGACAGTCGGCGTATATCTCAGCCTGCTTGCCAATTATCCCGATCTGGTTTCCAACAGCCTTTCGGACATCGACAGCGCGGTTATGTTCCACCCGGCTCTTTCGGGCGCCTATTTCCTGACGGATTTCATGAACGGCACGCTTGAAATTGACGAGGGCGCAATCACCGAATATGCACAGGTCGGCGCTTTCACCGAAACCGAGTTTGAATTTATCATGCAGCTGATTGACATCGGTCTTCTTGATGACCTTGCCAACGCGCTTGTTGATGAAATTTTTGATGATATTGCCGGAAACTGGGGCAGTGTATGGGATTTTGTTCCCACAGAATTTTATGAACAGTATAAGGCCGAGCGCCTTGACAGCGAAGCAAACGCAAAGATAATTGAAGCCAGCGACATGATGCACTATCAGATTATGCCCAACTATGCAAACGCTTTCAAAAAAGCGCAGGACGCAGGCGTGAAGGTTTCCATTTTCTCAGGCTACGGCAGACAGGTTATCACCGGCGGCAAAACAAATTCCGATGCCATTCTTGCCTGCGCTTCAACAAGCGGAGCAAAATGCGCACCGATCGGTCAGCGCTTTGCGGACGGCTATCAGCAGACCGGAACTGTCTGCACCAACCCGGCGCACAACCATGTTTCACCGTCCATGGAAATTGACGCTTCTTATTCCTATCTTCCCGAAAACACCTGGTTTGTAAGAGGTCAGCTTCACGGTCAGGTCTGGTGGGACGATTACACAAGAGTTCTTTGCGGCAAGCTTCTTTTTGATGATGACATCAAAGATGTTTATTCCGATCCTGCTTATCCGCAGTTTGTTTATTCACAGAACCCGAAAGATGAAATCACCATCGGCTTTGACAATGCAGACACAAACGGCAGACTTTCCCAAAACTCAACGGGCGTTTACATCACCAACACGTCAAAGAAATATTCGGTTAAAATCGTTTCTGTTTATACGCAGGCAAGCGATTTGAAGGTCAGCACCTTAACGCAGCAGAAAATTGCTCCGGGCGAAACCGTTTTCTTTAAGTTCTCCGGCGAAATTCCCGATTATAACATGGTCAGAGACAGTCTGGTTGTAAACTATATTCAGCTCGGTGCCGTTTCCGCCGCAGGAACAAAAACATTCCCGATCACAATTGTGGGCGGACAGGACGTAGTTTATGACGAAAGCAATCCTTATACGGACGTGAATATGGTTGATCCGTTTGACAATGTGATCAAAAATTCAAAGCTTGATGCAATTTTCAGCTCATTGCACATTAAAAAATATTTGTCTGCAATTTATAATACCATAACAAAATATTTAAAAGAGCTTTTTGAGTTCATTGCAATTTTTGTAAAGTAATATAAAACAGCATAAAGTGACCGCCGCAGTTGATTTTTCTGCGGCGGCTTTTTATGTGTGAAATTGTGTTTTGTTTAAAGCTCTTCCAGATGTTCAACAGCCATTTCAAAAATTTCTTTGACATGGTCGTCGGAAAGAGTATAATAAACAATTTTTCCGTCTTTTCTGTTTTTGACAAGATTTGCCTGCCTTAAAATTTTCAGCTGATGCGAAACGGCGGATTTGGTCATGTTCAGAACAACGGCAATGTCGCAAACGCAAAGCTCGTTTTCATGCAGCACCCAAAGAATTTTGATTCTTGTGCTGTCGGCAAAAACCTTGAAAAATTCAGCAAGGTCAAAAAGCATTTCGTCATGCGGCATGGACTTCTTGGTTTTTTTCACAATATCCTCATGAATATGGTTGCAGTCGCATGTAAGTTCATTTTTGCCCAAAAAAGTCACCGCCTTTCATTATGATGCTTTCATTATATTTTTTCTCGGTTCAATTGTCAAGTGTGACGCCGTTACCTTTGAAAGAATTGGGGCTGTCGCATTTAGATGCAGAAAGCGTTTTCTTCACCCCGAAGCTGTATAAAGATACTGCGAGTGGGTGAAAAAACGTTTAAAAAAGCAAAATGTTTCATTTTTTCTTTTTATTTTAACATTTTGCTTTTTGTTCTGCGCTAAATGCGACAGCCCCAATGTTTTTCATTGCAAAACCTTTTACCAGATAACTTTTGTGTCAATATCTTCCTGAATCTGCTTGATGAAATTGTCAACACTCATGCTGCCCTGGTCGCCAAAGCCTCTTTTGCGAACGGAAACCGTGCCTGTTTCGGCTTCTTTGTCGCCCACAACAAGAATATACGGAATTTTTTCAAGCTGTGCTTCACGAAGCTTGTAGCCGAGCTTTTCGCTTCTTGTGTCAACCTCGGTGCGCTGAATACCTACTGCCTGAAGCTTCTTTTTCAGTTCAAAAGCAGCGTCCTGATGTCTGTCGGCAATCGGCGTGATGCGTACCTGTTCGGGAGCGAGCCAGACGGGGAAAGCGCCTGCATATTTTTCAATCAGCAAAGCAAGCGTGCGTTCATAGCAGCCGATGGAGGTGCGGTGAATGATATACGGATTCTTCTTTGAGCCGTCTCTGTCGGTATATTCCATGCCGAATTTTTCAGCGAGCATCTGGTCAATCTGAATGGTGATGAGCGTATCCTCTTTGCCGTGAACGTTCTTGATCTGAATGTCAAGCTTGGGGCCGTAAAACGCCGCTTCGCCGATTCCGATTTTGTAATCAAGACCGATGTCGTCAAGAATTCTTTTCATAACGCCCTGCGCTTCGTCCCACTGCTCGGGTGTGCCGATATATTTTTCCGTGTCGTTGGGATCCCACTGTGAAAAACGGTAGGTAACGTCTTCGTCAAGACCGAGCGTTTTGAGCATGAAGTTGGTCAGTTCAAGACAGCCTCTGAACTCATCTTCAAGCTGTTCGGGGGTGCACATCAGATGGCCTTCGGAAATGGTGAACTGACGCACGCGGATAAGACCGTGCATTTCGCCCGAAGCTTCGTTTCTGAAAAGGGTTGAGGTTTCGTTCAGACGCATCGGCAGATCGCGGTAGGATCTTGCTCTGTTGAGATATGCCTGATATTGGAACGGGCAGGTCATCGGGCGAAGCGCAAAAACTTCATCGTCTTTTTCTTCGTCGCCGAGAACGAACATGCTGTCCTGATAATGATCCCAGTGACCGGAAATTTTATAAAGGTCGCTTTTTGCCATAAGCGGCGTTTTGGTCAAAAGCCAGCCGCGTTTTTGTTCTTCGTCTTCAACAAAACGCTGAAGAAGCTGAATCACTCTTGCGCCTTTCGGAAGCATAATCGGAAGTCCCTGACCGATATAATCCACCGTTGTGAACAGCTCAAGCTCTCTGCCGAGCTTGTTGTGGTCGCGCTTTTTGGCTTCTTCCAAAGCGGCAAGATGAGCTTCGAGGTCGCTTGCTTTTGTGAAAGCGGTTCCGTAAATTCTTTGAAGCATTTTGTTTTTGCTGTCGCCTCTCCAATAAGCGCCCGTGCAGGAGGTAAGCTTGAACGCTTTGAGTCTGCCGGTGTCGGGAATGTGCGGACCTGCGCAAAGTTCTTCAAACTCGCCCTGACGGAAGAAAGAAATCTTTTCGCCCTTTGCGCTGTGTTCTTTGATCAGTTCAACCTTGTAAGGCTCATCTTTCTTTTCCATCATGGCAAGCGCTTCGTCGCTGTCAAGTTCAAATTTTTCAAGCGGGAGTGCTTCCTTGACAATTTTTTTCATCTCTTTTTCAATTTCAAGAAGAATTTCGGGCGTGAAATTGATTTCGCTGTCAAAATCATAGTAAAATCCGCCGTCAACAGCCGGGCCGATGGCAAGCTTTGTGTTCGGATAAAGGCGCTTTACCGCCTGTGCCAGAACGTGCGAGCAGGTGTGGTTAAATGCTTTTTTGCCGTCCTCATCGTCAAATGTGAGAATGGAAAGCTCGCAGTCTTCTGTTAAAACAGTGCGAAGGTCTGCTGTTTCGCCGTTGATTTTGGCAAGGCAGGCAGCCTTATAAAGACCTGCGCCGAGACTTTTTGCAACGTCAAGTGCCGTTACGCCATTGTCATATTCTTTGACAACGCCGCCTTTGAGAGTAACTTTAATCATAGTGTTCTTCCTTTCTTTTTCGCGTTTGCGATTTTATTCCGGACTTTCTCGTCCGGCAAAACAAAAAGCTCCATCCCGACACAAGAAAACTGTCGGGATGAAGCTGAAAAATTCAGTTCCACGGTTCCACCCTGATTCCGTATTTGAAAAAACACGGCACTCTTTTCGGCTTTAACGCAGCCATACGGTGCTGCTTGTGTAAAATACTTTTCGCAGCACACTCGGGAGCGGTAGCAGTTTCTTTGGACAGCGGTTTTGCTTTCAGCCGATGACAAAACCTCTCTGAGCCGCCGTTTTGTTGAAAATGTCTTCTCCGTCAACGCTTTGTGAGGGGATATTCTTTTTGTTCGAATTTTATTTTCATAGTTTTTTAACTCATTAGGATTCAACATAG
>JBJFHW010000055.1:0-5391 GCA_051893965.1 Acutalibacteraceae bacterium | reverse complement strand
TTTACGGTTGAAACCTCCTGCCGCACAGGTATGTACGCAGCATATGCGCTTTCAGAAGTTGAAAAGAAATCACTTGAGGTTGCGCCGACATTCTATGATCTGCATTATATTATAGGTCAGCTTAAAAAAATACAGAATATTGACGGTGATATTACATCAAAAAATTTACCGAAAATTAACCCGTTAAAGCTCAAAGAAGTGGAAAAACAGCTTCTCAATTTAATCAACGGTATTGAAAAATATCCGTCCTTGTTCCCGGGAAAAGAGAAACTGTAATATGAATAACTGAAAAATGCTGCCTCTGAATTGAGACAGCATTTTTGCATTGCATAAAATCATGAAACAAACATATTGAAATAATTGCAAAGGTCATTAATCTTGATTTCTGCAAAATCAAACAGTTCCTGAAGCGGGCAGGGCGTTTCCGTTGTTACCCACCATTTAACAAGACCGACAATTGCACCTGCGTAATAATTGGCAAGCATGGGAATCTGATTTTTCAGGCGTTCGCTAAGGTCTTCGATTGTTTTTATTCTGTCAGAAATAAATTCTGCAACAGAATCATGAAGAGCAGTATTGATTGCAATTGAAAATTTGTCATCGCTGACATAAGCAAGCAGCTTTTTATTCTGATCAACAAAGTTCAGAACCTTTGAAATCATCGACATGCAGCTTCTTTTCATTGAGTCGGCAGTATAAACATTTTCGGCTTTATCCAAATTGAGTTTTGAAAGCTGAATCTTAAAACAGGTGTTTAAAAAATCATATTTATCAACGAAATGTTTATAAAATGTTGCTCGGTGGACGGACGCCTCTTCACAGATTTCAAGAACCGTGATGTCTTCAAATCTCTTTTGTGAAAGCAGTCTGAACAAGGCTTCCATAAGCTGATTATAAGTTCTTTTAACTCTGATATCCATTTTTTTCATATTATTGTTCTCCTTTTTCATTTGTTCTCATCATCTTCAAAAAAATCTTCTTTTATACTGCTGATTAATTCTTTAAGCTTTGCCAGCTGTTTTTTTGTGTTCTTTTCAATTTCAAAATTATTGTGAAAATATCGGCTGGAGTATTTGCTCTGGGGGTTGTTTTTGCCTTTTTTTGCAAATCTCATTTCAAATTGCGTAATGATTTCGTTAATTTGCTCT
Organism: Acutalibacteraceae bacterium; assembly: GCA_051893965.1. Taxonomy (GTDB): domain Bacteria; phylum Bacillota; class Clostridia; order Oscillospirales; family Acutalibacteraceae; genus UBA6857. Next base: position 4,243 of record JBJFHW010000055.1, on the reverse strand, counting down.
AACCCTTCATTTTTAACATTGGTAATTTTATCGTTGCCCCTGTCAATGCTTTCCTGAATGGAGTTATATTTGTCTTCAATTGTGTTTTTTACCGTATTCAAACCGGACGAAACAGTTTCAAAGGCTTTTGAAAGCTTGATTTGCAGGTTGCGAATATCAAGTGCTTTAATGAACGAATGAATACAGTCAACGGCAAAAACAACAAGAACGGCAGATGTAATGCCGACAATTAAATTATCGCTGAATTTAGAAATGATTTTGTCAATATGCGGGTGAATCACATAGACAAAACCGACTGATGCAACGCCCCAATAAAGCGTATGTTTCAGGCAAATTCGCCCCTTAATGTTTAAGAATTCATATGTATAATCCCACCAGCGTGAATGGAACAGCGTTTCCATAAGAAAGCTGGTTATGTATTCGACAATATCGCACAATAGCATTCCCAAAAGAAAAACCATCAACGGTCTGTCATAAAAGGGATTGTAAAGAAATACCGTCATAACAAGCGCGCCTGTACCGTATATCGGACACATTGGACCGGTTAAAAATCCTCGGTTAATCAGACGCTTTTCTCCGATGGAACAATAGGTGCTTTCAACAGCCCAGCCTGCTGCGCTGTAAAAGAAAAATATCAGCACAAATTTTAAAAAGTGAATCATAATATATAAGTATTTCTTTGCTCAAAAATCAGCAAAGACCGTTTCCTTTCTAATAGTTATAGACGAGGGTATATTTAGATTTTTTCAACTTTTTTGAGAAATCTTTCTTTGTAATTTTTGCTCAGAGAATAGCGAAGCTCATTAGCCGCACAATATTTGTCTGCAAGGCAAATAACAAGTCCCTCAACCGATGTCGGCGGAGCAATTGTTAAAGGCCACATATGATGCGAAATAATTTCAGCTTCCTTTTTGCTCAGATCGGGGCAAAGCTCTTTGGCATTCATTGCGGCATAATGCGGATGCTTATATCCGTGCAAACGGTGCCATTTCCCACTGGTTCCGTCTCTCCAGTCATAATAAAACAAATCATGCATCATTGCACATTTTGCCGCGCTTTTGAAGTTCCAGCCAAAATGTTTGCAGATTTTATAGGAAAGATAAGCAACCGAAGTTATATGCTGAAGTCGGTTAATATCCAGATGCTGTTCATATTGAGCAAGAGACTGAACCTCATCGCTGAAATATATATCTTTAACAAATTCAAAAAAACGGTCACTGTTATCATCGGTTAATTTATATGTCTTGCAGTATTCATTATATAATTTACTCATATCTGTATTCGTACCTCTTCGTTATTGATTCTTAACAAACTTATCATAAATAAATCTTGCAACGGCGTCATCAGTGTTGTTTCCGATGATGCCGGTTGCAATTTCTTTCAATTCTTTGCACGCGTTTTCAACTGCATATGCTTCGTCTGCTTTTTCAAAAAGAGCAATGTCATTCATGTTGTCGCCGAAAGCAACAATTCTGTCGGCACCAAGCATTTTTTTCACTTCAAGCGCACCGCTTGCTTTTGAAACACCCTTATGAAAAATCTCGAGAAAATATTCGTCACAGTAATTATCCGGATAAAAATTACAGTCTACATCATCATTTTTTAAAACTTCATGATAAATGCTTTCAATGTTTTCTTTTTTATCAAGCGTAACGATATAAACAAGATTTTTTGAGCCGTCAAGCGTGTAACTGTCAGTCTGAATGAAAGATTTATTATAAAAATCTTTGCGGTTCATAACATAATCTTTCTGCGACTCGGTTAAAAGCTTTTTGTATTCAATAGACATACTGCCGCCGCATTCATAATACATGAGCGGATATTTTCCGTTCTTTTCAAAAATTCCGGCAATTTCCGCTCCGACTTCCGGCTTTATGCTTTTGACATTGACTGTTTTTTTCTTAACAGGGTCATATATACACACGCCGTTCATAAGAACAAGCGGCAACCTGAGCTTAACCTCTTTAAACATCGGAATAACGGTTGAATAGGTGCGTGCCGTTGCCGTTGTGAAAAGTATTCCTGCGTCGATGGCTTTGTTGAGCAGGGAAGCGGTTTTCTCGGTTACGATGGCATCATTATTTAAAAGCGTTCCGTCAAGGTCGGATAAAAAAAGCGTTTTCAAATTCTATCCTCCGAATCTATTGAAGAAAAATTAATTTAATGAAACTGTTAAAAATTATTTAAGTTTACATATTATACTACTTTGTATACAAAAAGACAACTGTCTACGATAAAATATTTTGAATTACTTGTAAATTTTTAGTTAATGATGTGCAATTAACTAAAAATTTTTTGTTTATATATATTTATGATTATTTTAGACATTAGTTAATATTTGTAAAAAAGATATTCTTTTAAAACACAGCAGCAAATCCGTTTTGATACTTGACTTTGCCTTTATTTTTGATATAATTATGAGCGTAATTTAAACGCGGGTATGGTGGAATTGGCAGACACGCAAGATTTAGGATCTTGTGCCGCAAGGTGTGCAGGTTCGACCCCTGTTACCCGCACCAAAAATCGACAGGCACTTAAAATGCTTGTCGATTTTTTCTTCATTTTTATCTGTCTTTTGAAACTATAAAACAGAAAAAAACGTAAAGAAGTTTCTCAATTAAAAAACGGCTATCGCACGATAACCGTTTTTATTTTTATTTACTGCCTTTGTTTTCGCGTTCTCTGATAATAAAACGGGTAGGGGTGCCTTCAAGACCGAAAACCTCTCTGATCTGGTTATCAATATATCGCTGATAACTGTAATGGAAAAGCTGTGCGCTGTTAACAAAGCAAACGAAAGTCGGCGGTCTTGTGGAAGCCTGGGTAATATAATAAATTTTGAGCCTTTTTCCTTTATCGGTCGGGGGCTGAACTCTTGTTGTTGCCGCCGCAAGAACATCGTTAAGCTTTCCGGTTGAAATTCTCATGGCGTTTTGCTCGTCAACAAAACGGATCAGTTCAAATAATCTGTCAAGCCGCTGACCGGTCTTTGCCGAAATAAAAATAATCGGAGCATAGGACATGAAAGAAAAATCATTCATCAGCTTTTTGCGGTAGCTGTCCATGGTTTTACCGTCTTTTTCAACGGCGTCCCATTTGTTGACTGCAATGATGCAGGCTTTGCCCATTTCATGCGCAATTCCGGCAACCTTTGAATCCTGTTCCGTGAAGCCTTCGATTGCGTCAATCATAATGACGCATACGCTTGCACGTTCAACCGCCATTTTTGCACGGATAACGCTGTATTTTTCAATTTGGTCGTCAACACGGCTTTTTCTGCGAAGCCCGGCTGTGTCAATAAAAACAAAATCACCGTATTCATTACTGACAATAGTGTCGGTTGCATCTCTTGTTGTTCCGGCAATGTCGGAAACAATGGCTCTGTCCTGACCGGAAATGGCATTGACAAGCGAAGATTTGCCGACATTCGGTTTTCCGATGATTGCAACCTTGATTATTTCATCTTCATCGTTTTCATCGGGACAATCGGGCAGATGCGCAATAACAGCATCAAGCAGATCGCCTGTTCCGTGACCGTGAACTGCCGAAACGGCAATCGGATCACCAAGCCCTAAATTATAAAATTCATAAAATTCAGCCGGCGTTTCGCCGATGTTATCGCATTTGTTTACACAAAGAATGACAGGCTTCCCGCTTTTTTGAAGCATGGTTGCCACTTCCTGATCGGAAGCTACAACGCCGGATCTTATGTCGGTTACAAGAATAATCACAGATGCACTGTCAATTGCAAGCTGCGCCTGACGCCTCATCTGTTTTAAAATGATGTCATCGGAATAAGGCTCGATACCGCCTGTATCAATAAGCATAAAATGCTTTGAAAGCCATTCACAGTCGCCGTAGATTCTGTCTCTTGTGACACCCGGAGAATCATCAACAATTGAAAGTCTTTGACCGACAAGCTTGTTAAAAAGCGTTGATTTTCCCGTGTTTGGGCGACCGACAATTGCAACAACAGGTTTTACCATAAACTTTTCCTCCTTTTTATTCAATTATATTTTCAAACAATATATATCCGTCGTTTTCAACCGGATAAATTTTGGTTTCAAGCTCTTTTTGCGCTTCGTCAAGCGAAACATCGTCAAGAAAAAGATCCTGTTCGCTTCTGAGCATAACAGACGGAATAATCAGCTTATTGCCTAATTTCTTACCTTTAAGCTGAGCGATGAGGTCTTTGCCCGTAATCAGACCCGCAACGGTTATACTGTGCCCAAAAAAGTCATTG
>JBJFHW010000054.1:0-5419 GCA_051893965.1 Acutalibacteraceae bacterium | reverse complement strand
CCGGCGCAAAGAATGTCTTTGTGTACGCCCGGCTTTGTTGAAACTTCAACTTTTTTGCCGCCGCAGGCAAGATGCGGATAGCTTGCAAGCATTGCCACGGTGTGACCGGGCAAATCAATTTCGGGAATAACTTCAATGTGTCGCTCTTTACAGAAATCAATAATTTCTTTGATTTCGCTTTTGGTATAATACCCGCCATATTCGCTTTCGTCTTTGCTGCCGAAACCGTGAGACTTTCTGAAAGAGCCGATTTTGTTGAGCATCGGATAGCTTTCACATTCCATACGAAAGCCCTGGTCATCGCACAAATGCCAATGGAAGAAGTTAAATTTCACTCTTGCCGCCGCTTCAATATACCGTTTGATTTCGTCAACGCTCTGCATATGTCTTGCGCTGTCTATCATGAAAGCACGGTAGGAAAAGCGCGGAAAATCCGTAATTTTAACAAGCGGAACATTACCGCTTTCGTCTTTGAGCTGTCTGAGCGTTTCGAGCGCATAAAATTTGCCTTTTTCACCCTTTGAGGTGATGACCGCCTTGTCTTTTGTGATTTCTATTTCATAGGTTTCTTCAAGAAAGCTGTTATCATTTTGAAAAACGATTTCGTCTTCTGCGAGCTTTCTTTTTCCGCCGTATTCTTTGATGAAGTTTGGCCGCGGTATAATGTTTAGCATATGTTTTCTTCCTTTCTCGTATCCTTTATTAAGATTATAGTTGAAAACCGTTTTCTTTTCAATAGAAAATGTGCGATTTCTGCTTTTGGCGGTGATTTGTTGAATCTTCAGAATTTTGCCGGAATCCTTTGTGCGGTCGGCATGTTCCTTTTCGGTATTGACATTATGGGTGACGGACTTTCCTCGGCGTGCGGCGAAAAGATGAAAAACATTCTTTCCTCCTGCACCAAAAACCGTTTAACCGGTGTTATGACCGGCTTTGCCGTTACGGCGGTCATTCAGTCCTCCTGCGCCGCAACGGTTATGGCGGTAAGCTTTATTGACTGCGGCTTGCTCACGCTTTCGCAGTCGGTCGGAATCATTATGGGCGCGAACATCGGAACCACCGTCACGAGCCTGCTTTTGTCGGGAAGCTTTTCTGCCGCAGCGCCGCTTGCCGTTTTTCTCGGAACGGTAATGAAGCTGTTTTTTAAAAATGAAAAAGTCAAAAATATCGGTCTTGTGCTTTGCGGTTTCGGCTTGCTTTTTGTTGCCATGAGCAGTATGAGCGAATATCTTTCATTTTTCAAAGACAGCGGCAAGGCCGATGAATTTTTGCAGGCGGCGGCAGGTCCTTTTAAAAATATTCTCATCGGCTTTGTTATTACCGCCGTTATGCAAAGCTCTTCGGCAACGGTCGGCGTGCTTCAGTCGGCGGCGGCAAGCGGTCTGGTTTCAATCGAAAGCTGTGTGTATATCCTTTTCGGTCAGAACATCGGCGCGGTTGTTCCGACACTTCTTTCCTGCGTCAAAGCAAAAGATGAAGCAAAAAAGGCCGCGGTGATTCATCTTCTTTTCAATGTTCTCGGAACGGCGGTTTTCTTTTTTATCGCGAAGCTTACGCCGTACATATCCTTTCTTGAAAGCATTGAAAACAAAAAGCTTGCCGTCAGTGCAGCGCATATTATTTTTAATGTTGTTTCCACGATGATTCTTTTCCCGTTCGGCGAAACGCTTGTTAAAATTTCGGATAAAATTGTTTCTTTTCGACCGAAAATTGTTAAATAATGCTGTTTTTCGGGTAAAAAAGTACAAATACAAAGTTCGTATTCTATCAAAATTCAACAAATTTTTTATTGACTTAAAGCGTTAAATAATGTAAACTATTAATAAGCAAGGGCGCTTATCTCAGAGATACTGCGCCCTTTTACTATTTTTAGGCACTGTAAACGGTGCCGGAGGTGACTATATGAAAAGAATTCAGGAAGGCCTTTATGACAGCAATTTTGAACATGATGCGTGCGGCATCGGTGCTGTGATTAATATTGAAGGCATCAAAAGTCATCGTGTTGTTGACGATGCACTGAAAATTGTTGAAAAGCTCGAACACCGCGCAGGAAAGGACGCCGCAGGCGAAACAGGCGACGGTGTGGGCATTATGCTTCAGATTTCACACAGCTTTTTTTCAAAGGTTGCAAAGGAAAAGGGCATAGAAATCGGAGAAGAAAGGGAATACGGCGTCGGTATGTTCTTTTTCCCGCAGGGAACGCTTGCAAGAAATCAGGCGAAAAAGCTTTTTGAAGTTGTTGCAAAGCGTGAGGGGCTGGAGCTTCTTTTCTGGCGGACGGTTCCCGTCTGTCCGGAGGTTCTCGGAGCCAAAGCGGTCGGCTGTATGCCTTATATCGAACAGGTTTTCATCAAAAAGCCGGAAGACTGCGTGACCGACCTTGACTTTGAAAGAAAGCTTTATATTGCAAGGCGCGTTTTTGAACAGAGCACGGATAACATCTATATCCCCTCGCTTTCGTGCAGAACGATTGTTTATAAGGGCATGTTCCTTGTTATGCAGCTGAGAAAATTTTATAAGGATCTTCAGAGTGAGGACTATAAAAGCGCTATCGCTCTTGTTCATTCAAGATTTTCAACCAACACTAATCCAAGCTGGGAAAGAGCGCACCCAAACCGCTATATTCTGCATAACGGCGAAATCAACACCATCCGCGGCAACATTGACCGCATGCTTTCGCGCGAAGAAACCATGGATTCGCCGATTATGCAAGACGATATGGACAAGGTGCTTCCCGTTGTTGACACTTCGGGCTCCGACTCCTCCATGCTTGACAACACGCTTGAGTTTCTTGTTATGAACGGCATTGATCTGCCGCTTGCGATGATGATTGTCATTCCCGAACCGTGGCGCGGCGTCAAATCCATGGACCGCAAAAAGCGCGATTTTTATGAATACTATTCCACCATGATGGAGCCGTGGGACGGTCCTGCCGCCATCCTTTTTTCCGACGGTGATGTTGTGGGTGCAACGCTTGACAGAAACGGTCTTCGCCCGTCAAGATATTACATCACAAGCGACGGCTTTCTGATTCTTTCTTCGGAGGTCGGCGTGCTCGACTGCGACAAGAGCAAAATCATCAGAAAATCGCGCCTTGAGCCGGGCAAGATGCTCCTTGTTGACACAAAGGCGAAGCGCATCATCGGCGACGATGAGCTGAAAAATTATTATGCAAGCCGCAAGCCCTACGGCGAATGGGTGGACGCGCATCTTGTGCATCTGAACGAACTGCCGATTCCGAATGTCAAGGCGCATACGCATACGCAGGCAGAGCGCGACCTGCTTTATAAAGCGTTCGGCTATACCTATGAAGACGTCAAAACCACCATTCTTCCCATGGCTAAAAACGGCATTGAACAAACCGCCGCAATGGGTATTGATATTCCGCTTGCCGTGCTTTCGGACAAACATCAGCCGCTGTTTAATTATTTCAAGCAGATTTTCGCCCAGGTAACCAATCCGCCCATTGACGCCATCAGAGAAGAAATCGTAACGGACACCTGTGTCTATATCGGCTCGGACGGTAACCTTCTTGAAGAAAAGGCGGAAAACTGCAACGTGCTTCAGATCAAGCACCCGATTCTGACAAACATTGACATGCTCAAAATCCGCGCCATGGATAAACCGGGCTTCAAGGTTAAAACAATTTCTCTTCTTTATTATATCAGCACACCGCTTGAGCGTGCGCTCGATCAGCTTTTTGTTGCCATCGACAGAGCCTATAAAAACGGCAACAACATCATCATTCTTTCCGACAAGGGCGTTGACGAAAACCATGTTGCCATACCCTCATTGCTTGCGGTTTCGGCAGTTGAAAATCATCTGATCAGAACCAAGAAAAGAACCGCCGTTTCCATTATTGTTGAAACAGGCGAACCGAGAAGTGTGCATCATTTTGCAACGCTTCTGGGCTTCGGTGCGCGTGCGGTTTGCCCGTATCTTGCGTTTGAAGCCATTGAGGAACTGATTAATCTCGGAATTCTTGACAAGGATCTTCATGTTGCCATTGACGATTACTGCCAGGCGGTGCTGCACGGCATTGTGAAAATTGCTTCCAAAATGGGCATTTCCACCTTGCAGTCTTATCAGTCGGCGCAGATTTTTGAAGTTGTCGGCATTGAAAAAAGCGTGATCGACAAATATTTTGCCAACACAACAAGCCGTGTCGGCGGAATCGGACTGAAAGAAATTGACGAGGGCGTCAAATGGCGCCATTCCCATGCGTTTGACCCGCTCGGACTCGGCATTGACACAACCCTTGACAGCAGCGGCGACCATAAACTTCGAAGCGGCGCCGACAAGGACGACCATCTTTACAGTCCCGAAACCATTCTCGCGCTTCAGAAAGCAACCAGAGAGGGCGATTATGAACTGTTCAAGAAATATACCGAGCTTGTTGATTCCGATGTTCCGCACACGTTAAGAGGACTGCTTGAACTTGCCTATGACGAAAACGGCGGCATACCGCTTGATGAGGTCGAGCCGGTGGAAAGTATTGTCAAGCGCTTCAAAACCGGCGCCATGAGCTACGGCTCCATTTCGCAGGAAGCGCACGAATGTCTTGCAAAGGCGATGAACGAAATCGGCGGAAAATCAAACTCCGGCGAGGGCGGCGAGCTTCCGGAAAGACTGAAATCCGATTGTTGCAGTGCAATCAAGCAGGTTGCGTCCGGCCGCTTCGGCGTTACAAGCGAATATCTTTCCAGTGCAAAGGAAATTCAGATTAAAATGGCGCAGGGTGCAAAGCCCGGCGAGGGCGGTCATCTGCCCGGCAAAAAGGTTTATCCGTGGATTGCAAAAACCCGCTATTCAACCCCGGGTGTGGCTTTGATTTCACCGCCGCCGCATCATGATATTTATTCAATCGAGGACCTGGCTCAGCTGATCTATGACCTGAAAAACGCCAACAGAAACGCAAGAATTTCCGTTAAGCTTGTTTCCGAAGCCGGCGTGGGTACCATTGCCGCAGGCGTTGCCAAAGCGGGCGCGCAGGTTGTTCTGATTTCCGGCTATGACGGCGGAACGGGCGCGGCACCGAAAAGCTCCATTCACAACGCAGGTCTGCCGTGGGAGCTCGGTGTTGCCGAAACGCATCAGACGCTTATCAGAAACGGTCTTCGCTCAAGAGTAATCATTGAAACCGACGGCAAGCTGATGACCGGCAGAGATGTTGCCATTGCCGCCATGCTCGGCGCAGAGGAATTCGGCTTTGCAACCGCACCGCTTATATGCATGGGCTGCATGATGATGCGTGTTTGCAACCTTGACACCTGCCCGGTGGGAATTGCAACGCAGAACCCGGAGCTGAGAAAACGCTTCAAGGGCAAAAAGGAATATGTTGTCAATTTCATGAAATTCATTGCCATGCAGCTTCGTGAAATTATGGCAAAACTTGGAATCAGAACGGTTGATGAGCTTG
>JBJFHW010000053.1:0-5458 GCA_051893965.1 Acutalibacteraceae bacterium | reverse complement strand
GAAGCACAGCCGCGGCAATGATTCTGGCTGTGCTTAATCAGCTGACGGGACTTACGCTTCCGCTTCTGATGTCACTGATTATCAACAACGGCATATCCGCCGGTGACATGAACTATATCAAACAAGTCGGCATTCTCATGGCGGCTGTTTCGGCGTTAAATGTTTTCATTGCGGTTTTCAGCAGTTACTATTCAAGCAAAACCGCGATGGGCTACGGCAGAATTGTTCGTGAAGAAATTTTTTTGAAAGTGGAATCTCTTTCCAAAAGCGATATTGATAAGATTTCAACCCCCTCGCTGATTACGCGCTGCACAAACGATGTCAAGGTTTTGCAGGATTTCATTTTGCAGGGGCTTCGCATGATTATCTCTGCGCCGATTATGCTCATCGGCGGCACAATTATGGCTTTCATTCTTAACGCAAAGCTTGCACTGATTATTTTTGCCATCATACCGGTTATCGGCGTCATCTGCGCCGTTGTTGTGAAAATTGTTATGCCGCTTTTCAGAAAAAGGCAGAAGCTGACCGACAGCATCAACCGTTTCCTGCGCGAAAAGCTTTCGGGCATCAGAGTAATTCGCGCTTTTAACACAAGCGATTATGAGGACGAACGCTTTGAAGAAAAAAACAATCTGCTTTCTTCCCTTGTTCTGAAATTTATGCGCACAATGAGCGTGCTTTTGCCGCTTTGCATTGTGCTTATCGTCATCGCGCTGGATTCTCTGATTTATATTGCTTCAAAAAACATCAATGTGATGACAGACACGGTTAAAATTCAGAACACCGTGGGCGATTTGCAGGCATTTGTGATTTATATGATTATGATTATCGCTTCCGTCACCATGGCGGCAGCCATGTTTGTCATTGTTCCCAGAGCGAACATTTCGGCAAAAAGAATCAACGAAGTCATGGCGCTTGAAGCGACCATTAAAGACCCGGAACATCCGATTGAGCCGGGTGCAGAAAAGAAAGGCGAAATTGAATTTCAAAATGTTTCTTTCAGCTATGCACAGGCGGAAAAGAGCATTCTGAGCGATGTTTCCTTTAAAGCCGAAAGCGGCAAGGTCACCGCAATCATCGGCGCAACCGGCAGCGGAAAAAGCACCGTTGCCAACCTGATTTCAAGATTTTATGATGTTCAAAGCGGAAGCATTCTGTTTGACGGTGTTGATATCAGACAGCAGTCGCTTTCAAAGCTTCATGAAAAAATTGCCTATGTTCCGCAAAAAGCGTTTCTTTTCAGCGGCAGCATTGAAGATAATCTTCGTTACGGCGACGAAAACGCAAGCGAAGAACGGCTTTACAAAGCGCTTGAAATTTCGCAAAGCAGCGATTTTGTTTTGGCACTTCCCGATGGTATCAATCATTTTGTCAGTCAGAGCGCAACCAACTTTTCCGGCGGACAAAAACAGCGCCTTGCCATTGCACGCGCACTTGTCAGAGATGCCGAGGTCTATATTTTTGACGACAGCTTTTCGGCGCTTGATTTTAAGACCGATGCAAAGCTTCGTGCGGCAATCAGGCAGAACATTGACGCAACCGTCATTATCGTGGCTCAGCGAGTCGGCACGATTATTGATGCAGACAAAATTATTGTTCTTGACGAAGGCAGAATTGTGGGAGAAGGCACACACGAACAGCTTCTTTCTTCCCGCGAGGTTTACAGAGAAATTGCCTTTTCACAGCTTTCTCAACAAGCTTAATTCAGTTTGGAGTTTTTATCAGTTTGGAGTTTGGAGTGTGGAGTGTGGAGTTATTCATGCTTGGAAATTTCCGCTGATCCGCTTAACAATGTTCGCTATTATTAAACTGTAAAATGATACCTTTGTGTGATTGCGAAGCATTTTAACCGTTGCCGTTATTCTGCCGCTTTGTGCGGACACGGCACGCCGTGTCCCTACTCCACAAACTAAAAAATAAGGTTAACTCCACACTCCACACTCCAAACTCCACACTAAAAAGAAAGGTGGTCATAAAATGAGCACAAAAAATCCGGTAAAGTCTCAAAGTACCTTGCAAAAAAGCAAATATGAAATGTACCGTGACCAAAAGGAAGCAACGCCAAAGATTAACAATCTTTCAAAAACCGCAATGAGACTGCTTTCTCTTCTTAAGGGCAGCCGTCTTAAAGTTGCCTTTGTTGTGGTTGCCGGAGCCGTCGGTGCGGCGCTGAGCATCATCGGGCCGCGTTATCTCGGAACGATTATGGATCTGATAAACGAACAGATTCAAAACAAGCTTCAGACCGGCAGCATGGATTTTTCAAAAATTACCGAAGTGCTTCTGACCATTTTAGTTATTTATGTCGGCAGTGCGCTTTGCTCTTTTGCGCTTCATTTTGTGATGGCAGGCGTCACGCAGTCGCTGATTACAACGCTTCGTTCCAAGGTCAATTCCAAGCTTTCCGCCCTGCCGCTTTCCTATTTTGACAGTCACAACAAGGGCGACCTGTTAAGCCGCGTTACGAACGACATTGACAACATCAACAACTCGTTTCAGAATGTTTTCATTCAGTTTGTCAATTCCGTTGTAACATTTTTCGGCGTTTTTATCATCATGCTCAAATACAATGTCATTATGACGGTAGCTTCGCTTGCGCCTTTGCCTGCCGGGTTGCTGATTGCGCTGATTGTGCTCAACAGCTCCAAAAAATATTTCCGCCGCCATTGGGAAATTACGGGCGACCTCAACGGTCATGTTGAAGAGATGTTCACCGGTCACAGCATTGTTAAAATTTTCGGCCACGAACAAAAAGCAATTGAAGAATTCCGTCAGATCAATGACGAGCTTTATCAAGCCGGAAGAAAGGCACAGTTTCTTTCGGGAATTCTGGGCCCACTGATCAATTTCACAAACAACCTCGGTTATGTTTTCATTTGTGTAATCGGCGGCTATCTGATCATCAACAAAGGCTTCAGCATCGGCGCAATCACCGTTTTTATGGCATATTCCAAGATTTTTATGCAGCCGATTGTTGACATGAGCAACATGGTCAATCAGCTTCAGTCCTCGCTGGCTTCGGCAGAACGCGTGTTTGAAGTAATTGACGAAGAAGAGGAAATTCCCGACAGCGTAAAGACCGAAATTAAAGAGGTCAAAGGCTTCGTTTCCGTAAAAGATGTTTATTTTTCATACAGTGACGACAAGCCACTGATTGAAAACTTCAATCTTGAAGTCTCACCCGGTCAACTGATTGCCATTGTCGGCCCCACGGGCGCAGGCAAAACTACCATTGTCAATCTGCTGATGCGCTTTTATGAAGTCAAAAGCGGCAGTATCCGCATCGACGGCGTGGATATCCGGGATATTTCAAGAGAAAATCTTCACAATATTTTCGGCATGGTGCTTCAGGACACCTGGCTTTTCAAAGGCACACTGAAAGAAAACATCATGTACGGCAGCAAAAACAAAACCGAAGCCGATTTCAACGCGGCGGTCAAGGCGGCGAGAATCGATCATTTTGCGGGAACACTGCCCGACGGCTTTGATACGCTGCTTGACGAGGACGGCTCCAACCTTTCCTCCGGTCAGAAGCAGCTTATAACCATTGCAAGAGCCATTCTTTTCGACCCGAGCATTCTCATTCTTGATGAAGCCACAAGCTGTGTGGACACACGAACGGAAATTCAGATTCAGGACGCCATGAAAAACCTGATGAGCGGAAGAACAAACTTTGTGATTGCTCACCGTCTTTCAACAATCCGACAGGCAGACAAAATTCTGTTCATCAACGACGGCAGAATTACCGAGCAGGGAACGCACAGCGAACTGCTTGAAAAAGGCGGAGATTATGCAGAGCTTTATTATTCGCAATTCGGAGCGGCAAGCACCGCTTGAATGCTTACGCGGCGGGTAATACCCGCAGATATTACGCGGGACAGAAAGCAATAAACTTTACAATTACACCGCGAGGAAAATTGGGGAGGTACAAAAGGAGTAAAGTTTTTTGGCGGGCACCGCCCGCATGCTCACGCGGAATAGAAAGCTGTAATCTTTAAAATTTTGCCGCGACATAAAGTTAGCGCAAAACTTTCATAGGAGAAAAGTTTTTTGGCAAGCACCGCTTGCATGCTGACGCGGGGGGGCAGAAAGCTGTAATCTTTATAATGATGCCGCGAGAGATGCCACGCGCAAAAGGAGTAAAGTTTTTTGGCAAGCTTTTTTTCAAAAAAGCTTGTGGGTGCGGGCAACGCCCGCGGGACTCACGCGGAGCAGATTGTGATAATCTTTACAATAATGCCGCGGCGGAAACTAAGTGAAAATAGGAGAAAAGTTTTTTGCTCAAGCTTTTTTTCAAAAAAGCTTGGCGCCGTCCGCAGACGGCGAAATCCCAATGCTTCAAATAGCGTAGGAAACCCTCGCCGGGGGTTTCCTGATTGACGGCAAGAGCCGTCAATGAAATTTGTCCTTTAATATAATTTGCTGTTTGCGCCTTACGGTCAGTAGGCACAGGAAACAGTCGGGGCGGCGCCCCGACAAAACCTGCGGTTTTGTTCTTTGCGCTGCCAAAGCAGCGCAAAGTGTGCGGCTTCGCCGCACGGGCGCCGGTGGCAGATTGTCGCTTTTCAGCACGAACTGCCCTTTGGTACAAACCAAAAGGGAAACTATATTGCACCGGTTCTGTTGTTACACCGCATCTCCCCCCCTGCGTTATTCAATTTCAGCCGCAAGTTTACATTCTGCGCCAAATAAACTTTCGCAATAAAAAAGCAGCCAAAACCGGCTGCTTTTTATAATGTTATGGTTCTTATTTTTTAAGAAGCTCTTCTCTCGGCTGCACACCGTCTTTGAAGTGACTGAAGAAGAATTGCTCTCTTTCTTCGGTGTTAACAACAATGACGGGTTTAACCTGATTGAGAACTCTGCCCTGCGCTTCAAGACTCTTTTTGTAATCGTCATAGGCACCGTCCTGAAGCTGAAGAACTTCGGCAGGATGGATCATGTTCCAAGTTCTGTATTTTTCATATTTTTCGTTGCACTGACGGAAGCTTTCATCAACAAACTTTTCCATTTCTTCCTTTTTGGTCATCGGAAGATCGGATTCGGTTTCAACAATCATCACGTAGTGCGGTGTTGCACTCTTGGATTCGGGATAATAGCTGTAACCTTTGAAGTCGATTCCGAAGTGCTGTTCAACCTGATTTGCAACCCAGTCGAGCATCTGCGTTGTTGTTTTTTCGTTTGCAAGGTTCATGCCGATGTTCGTTCTGTATAAGAACTCGATTTTCGGTGAATTATTATACATTCCCGTTACATGAACAACGTCAAGAAGTCTGTATCTGTAAAGGCCGGAGAAGTTGGTAACAATGATTTCATAATCCTTGCCGACTTCAATTTCGCCGAGTGTGAGCGGTCTTGTGCCCTCGGGCGCGTCAACCGGAAGAAATTCATAAACAAGACTTCTCGGAAGCAGAACATAGTCCGTTGCGTTCAGTTCAACCGGCATTGCCATAAAGCC
>JBJFHW010000052.1:0-5463 GCA_051893965.1 Acutalibacteraceae bacterium | reverse complement strand
TGTCGTGCACACCTTTTTTGATATCAAGCTGTTCGAGGTTTTTATAAATATAGTCAATATTGCCGTACTTTACAATCAGGTCACCGGCAGTTTTTTTGCCGATTCCCGCAACACCGGGAATGTTGTCTGAGCTGTCGCCCATAAGTGCTTTGATTTCAATCATCTGTTTCGGTTCAACACCGTATTCTTCAAAAAGCTTTTCTTTGTCATAAACAGTCGTGACAGCTTTGCCCATTTTGGTTGCGGCAAGAAGAACACTGGTGTTGTCCGAAACAAGCTGAAGACTGTCTCTGTCTCCGGTTGCAAGAAAGCATCGGTCATCGCCTTTGCACCCGGCGGAAAGGGTGCCGAGAATGTCATCGGCCTCATAACCCTCTTTTTCAACAATGGCATAGCCGAGACTTGAAAGAATTTCTTTCAGAAGCGGCATCTGGCTTGCAAGCTCCGGCGGCATACCTTTTCTGCCGGCTTTATAGCCGTCAAACATTTTATGGCGAAAAGTGGGTGCTTTCAGGTCGAACGCAATTGCAACATGATCGGGCTGACATTCTTCTTTGAGCTTGATGAGAATGTTCAGAAAGCCGTAAATACCGTTAGTAAACTGACCGTCTTTGGTTGTCAGAAGCTTAATTCCGTAAAAAGCGCGGTTGACAATACTGTTTCCGTCAAGTACAAGTAAACGCATAAAAAATTCCGTCAGATGCAATATTGCATATTACAGCAAACTGCAATCTTTCCTTTCATTGTGATTTATCAGTTAAAGTTAATCTCAGTCGGCTTGTCTTTGTGAAAAAACACAGCCGCAATAATTCTGCCTGTAAAGATTATATTCTTTTGAAAGCTCAATGGAACGCTTGAAGCCGTTTTTCTTTTTGAAATCAGACGGCAAAAATTTCACACTGTATTTTTTGGCAATTTCCTGACCGATTTCATTGATTTTTTGCGCAGATTTAAGCGGACTTATCGTGAGCGTTGTTGTAAAATAATCGAAGCCGTTTTCTTTTGCCGTTTCTGCCGTTTTTTCAAGACGCAGTCTGTAACAGAGAAAACATCGTTCACCGCCTTCTTTTTCGTTTTCAAAGCCTTTAACAGCACTGTAAAATTCCTGCGGATCAAAGCTTTCCTCAATAAAGCCGATTTTATTTTTTGCCGGTAAAGCCGAAATCAACCTTTTTTGTTCGTTAACGCGATGAAAATATTCACTTTCGGGATAGATATTCGGGTTATAATAAAGAACGGTGACGCTGAAAAAACGTGAAAGAAGCTCAAGGCAGGCGCTGCTGCACGGTGCACAGCAGGAATGAAGCAAAAGCGATGGTGTTGCGCCGCTTTTTTGATTATCTTCAATGATTTTTTCAAGCTCTTTTTGATAATTTTGCAAAGTAAACCGCCTCTTTTTTTAAAACGATATAGCTTATAAAATAATACCACAAAGGCAAGTTGCTGTCAAATTAAAGAAAAGCCTTTAAATTTCAAAAACAGGGCACAATTCCTTCGTTATTTGATATAATTAGTTCATTATCGGCAATAAAAAGGAAATAATATATTGTATAATAATTTGAAAATCAAGAATAAGAATAAATGAAAGGAACCGACACACTCCATTGTGTCAAGGTGCTGTTATGTTTATAGATAAAGCCACAATACACATCAAAGCCGGTGACGGCGGCAACGGTGCTGTTGCCTTTCACCGCGAAAAATATGTTGCTTCCGGCGGACCCGACGGCGGCGACGGAGGAAGAGGCGGCGACATTGTTTTTGTTGTTGATGACAGTCTTTCCACACTTGCAGATTTCAAATACAAGAGAAAATACAAAGCCGCAAAAGGAAATGACGGTTCGGGTGCAAGACGAAACGGCAAAAAAGGTGATGATCTTATCATCAAAGTCCCGAGAGGAACAATTATCCGGGAATGTGAAAGCGGCGCTGTAATGAGCGATATGTCAACCGATGAACCGTTTGTTGCGGCAAAAGGCGGAAAAGGCGGCTGGGGCAATACTCACTTTGCAACCCCTACGAGGCAGACGCCGAGGTTTGCAAAACCCGGGCAGCCGGGCGAGGAATGGGATGTAACGCTGGAGTTGAAGCTACTTGCCGATGTTGGGCTTCTCGGCTTTCCGAATGTCGGAAAATCAAGCTTTATTTCCGTTGTCAGCCAAGCAAAGCCGATCATCGCCGACTATCATTTTACAACCATCACACCGGTTCTCGGTGTTGTTTCAATGGGTGAGGGAAGTTCCTTTGTCATTGCGGATATACCGGGTCTGATTGAAGGCGCAAGCGAGGGTGTCGGTCTCGGCCATGAATTTTTAAGACATGTTGAACGTTGCCGGATGCTTCTTCATATTGTTGATGTTTCGGGCAGCGAGGGCAGAGACCCGATTGAAGATTTTGAAAAAATCAATCGTGAGCTTGAAAAATTCAACAGTGAACTTGCCAAGCGTCCGCAGATTGTTGCAGGCAACAAAATTGACCTTGCAACCGATGAGCAGCTCAGCCGTTTCAGAACTTATATTGAAAGCAAGGGCTATGCGTATTTTGAAATGTGTGCTCCGATTTATGAGGGCACAAAAGAAGTGATAAACGCCGTTGCCGCAAAGCTTGCAGAGCTTCCGCCTGTCAGACATTATGAAAAAGAAGAGATTCCGCTTGAAGTAATCATGAAAAAGCAAAACACGGGCTTTGAAATTACGGTTGAAGACGGTGTGTACTATGTTGAAGCACCGTGGATCATCAGAATTATCAATCAGGTCAACATGGAAGATTATGAATCGCTTCAATATCTTCAGCGCGTTCTGATTTCAAGCGGAATTATTGACGCTCTTCGCGAAAAAGGAATTCAGGAGGGTGACACCGTAAATATTTATGACATTGAATTTGACTTTGTCAACTGATTAAAAATTGCGGACGGTTAAAATATGAACAGATTTTATGATGAAAAATGTGACGCTTCGCTGCTGAGTCCGCTGACGCTTGCTTTTGTGGGCGATACGGTATTTGACCTTTTTGTTCGCGAAAGGCTTGTTTGTCAGGCAAACAGACCGGTTAAAAAGCTTCATAATCTTGCCGCACAGCAGGTCAATGCGGCGGCACAGGCAAACTATGTTTCGCTTCTCATGCCGTGTCTTAGCAAAAAAGAGATCGGTGTTTTGAAAAAGGGAAGAAATGCGCATACTAATCACAAAGCGAAAAATATGAGCGAAAGTGATTATCATGCCGCAACAGGACTGGAAGCGCTTTTCGGCTATCTGTATCTTGACGGTCAGCTTGAAAGGCTTCGTGAGCTTTTTGAAATCATCTGCCGGGAGACCGAAGACGGTTGATTTTGCTTTTGCTCTTTCGGAGGGTGTCTCAATTGGCGGTTTCAAAGGGCAAAAGAATTTTTTATGATTGGCTTATGATTGCGGCAGGTGCGGTTTTATATAGCATCAGCGTCAATATGTTTTGTGTTCCGAACGGTTTTGTTCAGGGCGGACTGACGGGTGTTTCCATCATGCTCGCAAGTCTGTTCCCAATTATTCCCGTCGGTGCGGCGATGTTTGTGATGAACATACCGCTTTTTATTGCCGGTTATTTTAAAATCGGCAAAGGCTTCATTTTAAAAACAACAGCGGCAACCTTTGTGTTTACTTTTGCCATTGATGTCGGCGAAAGAATCATTCCGCCGTATGTTGGTGACGGCATGTTAGCCTGCCTTTTTTGCGGCGTTTTTTCCGGACTCGGAATTGCGTTGGTTATGCTTGCGGGTGCAACAACAGGCGGAACCGAAATTGTTGCAATGCTTGTACGGCAAAAATTTTCGTCTGTTCCGATCGGACGAATGATTCTTTTTGTTGATTTGGTTATCATTGCCGTTTCTTATTTTGTTTATAAAAATGTGCAGACGCTGATGTATGCGTCGGTTGCACTTTTTGTTTCAAGTTATATGATCGATTTTATTTTAGGCGGTGCAGGGCACAATAAAGTAATGTTTGTTGTGACCGATTCTCCGAAAAAAATTTCGGCTGCCATCATGAGCGAAATTCATCGCGGCGTAACTGTTCTGCCTGCGCAGGGCGGTTACACGGGCAGCCAAAAAAGTATGCTTTTCTGTGCTGCAAGAGCTTCTGAAATTTCACGCATATACAGAAAAGTGAATGATATTGATGAAAACAGCTTTACGGTTATCGGTGACATCGGAGAGGTGCTCGGAAACGGCTGGAAAAGCTGATTTTGCAAAATGAGGTGTAATCTATGAATTTTACAAGCAATCCAAACGGAACATCAGACGGTTTTTGTCTTGTCAGAAGTGCCGATAAAAAGGTAAATGTCAAAGGTGTTCCTTATCTTGATATGATTCTTTGCGATAAAAGCGGCGAAATCAACGCAAAAATCTGGGATTATAAAGAAGAACTTCACGGTGAATACGGTCCGGGTGACCTCGTAAAAATCCGCGGTACGATAACGCAGTATAACGGCGCCGATCAGCTTCGGATTGACAAAATCCGCCCGGTTCTTGAAAGCGATCATGTTGACCCGTCACAGTTTGTTCCCTCGGCTGAATATTCCGGAAAAATGATGATAGATGAAATATATGCCGTTATTGATCGTGTAAAAGACGAAGAATTAAAAAAGCTTACATATTCTCTTGTTAAGGAAAATGAAGAAAAAATGCTTTTCTGGCCTGCGGCTTTCAAGCTTCATCATGCAATGCGCGGCGGATTGCTTTATCACACGCTTTCAATCATTCGACTTGCACAGGCGGTTGTTAAGCTTTATCCCTCGGTTGATGAAGATTTGCTTCTTTGCGGCGCGATACTTCATGATATTTGCAAAATTGATGAATTTGACGTAAGCACTGCCGGAATCGTAACAGGCTACAGCATTAAAGGTGAACTTGTCGGCCATCTTGTTATGGGCGCAATGAAAGTCAGCGAAAAAGCAAAAGAACTCGGCATATCCGAACGCACGGCAACTCTTGTTGAGCATATGATCATTTCGCACCATGGCACACCCGAATTCGGCGCCGCGGTTCGTCCGATGTTTCTCGAAGCTGAAATTTTAAGCCAACTTGACACGCTTGATGCAACGGTTTATGAAATTTCAAGCGCGGTTTCGGCTGTCAATGAAAACGAATTCACACCGAGGCAATGGGCGCTTGATAACCGAAAATTGTTTAATCATGCAAGAAAAAATGTGATTCCGAAGGCAAATCTTGAGTAAAAGAACAGGAAAAAACAAGAAAATCGTCAAATAGTGTTGCATTTTTGTCCGAAAAATGTAATAATAAATAATCGGTAATCATTGAGCCGGAGTCAGACAACTGGTTTTTGCTCAAAACTCATCTTACCTTACGTCAGAATTCAGCTTTCATGTTCAACTGAAAATTTTTTATGAAATGAGGAAAACGATGAGAGTAATAACAGGCACTGCAAGAGGGCGCAAGCTTGCCACTCTTGAGGGTGATGATGTAAGACCGACAAC
>JBJFHW010000051.1:0-5474 GCA_051893965.1 Acutalibacteraceae bacterium | reverse complement strand
CTGTTTTTTCTTTTGATTTTAATTTTAACCTTTTTCATAAAATTTTCCTGTGATACGGAAAACCGCTCAAAGACGGATGAAAACCTCTGCGCATAATCCGTACCGAACCCTTTCATATTATTTTGCTGACTTCACCCGTTTCTATTTTGTGAAAAAAACAGCAAAAAATTAATTTTGTTTGCAACAATCTGATTAAAAAATGATACTAATAAAGCGAACGGATGTGATAAATTATGAGCTCACAATTAAAAAATCTGGTCATTCAGGCACAAAACGGCGACGCCGAGGCTTTCGGCGAACTTTACGGTTTTTATGCCGATGACATGTACCGCTTTGCTTATTACTACACTTGCTCTGAAGTTCTTGCGCAGGACGCAGTCAGCGACGCCGCACTTCGCGCTTTTGAAAGCATCAGAAACTTAAAAAAACCGGAAAGCTTCAAAAGCTGGCTTTTCAAAATTCTTTTTGTCTGCTGCACCAACGCACAAAAAGAAAAAGCGCGTTCTCTGCTTTCGGTTCCGCTTTCTCAGGCGGAAAATTTAAGCAGTGCCGGACACGATTACATAGAAAACATTGTGCTTCAAAAGGCCATGCAGCTTCTTTCCGAAGAGGAAAAGGAAATTGTTGTTCTGACCTTCGCCTGTGGCTTTAAAAGTGATGAAACTGCCGGACTTTTAAATTTGAAAGCGGTAACGGTTCGCTCCAAGCTTTCGCGCAGCGTAAAAAAGCTTCGCCGATACATGAACTCTTGAAAGGCGGTTATTTTGATGAAAAAAGAACATTTCGATGATATACAAAAGCTCTTTAATGAGGCTACTCCCCTGCCCGAAGAGCTTTCAAAAGAAAACATTGTTAAAAAAATCGGTTCGGTAAAACAGCAGGACAAAAAGAAAGTGCATTATTTTCCGAAAATTGCCGCGGCAATTGCGGTGGTTCTGATTGCCGTAATCGGTGTTTCCGCTTCGGGCATACTCATAGAAAACAAAAAAGCACCCGACATTTCCGACACAGAAATTGAAGCCGTTCCCGCTGTGAATTTTTCCGATGAAAAAGAGCTGAAAAAATATTTCGATGCCATTGTCGAAACTTACGGATATGATATTCTATATGAAGATGCCAATGCCGGTTCATCGGACGGCACAAAAACAACCGTTGCGGCGGCACCGACGATGGCGGCACAAGAAAGCTTCTCTGCTGCTGCCGTTGCCGACACGCAGGCTTCTTCAACAGCCGATTCTTCCTACGGAAAAACCAACACACAAGTTGACGGCGTTGACGAAGCGGACATTGTAAAAAACGATGGCAGATATATTTATGTTGTTTCCGACAGAAATCTTTTAACCATCGTTGACACACAGACCATGCAAACGGTTTATTCCAAAGAAATAGAAGCGTCGTCAAAAGAATATAACCTTGAAATCAATGACATTTATGTTAACGGTAATCTTCTGGTTGCGGTCTGCGAGCTTTATCAGAACTTTGAAGATCTGTCCGGTCAATATGACGGTGTATGTTACAGTTACTGCTATGCCTATCTTGCCGAAAGCACCGAAAACATTGTTTTTGACATAACAGACAAAACAAATCCGAAACAGGTTCGCACGGTTTCTCAGGACGGAAATCTCGTCAGTTCAAGAATGGTCGGAAACTTTCTTTATACCATAACACGCTATACTCCCGAGTTGGGGAAAAAAACAACAGCCGAAAGCTACATTCCCGAAGCAGACGGTCAGAAACTCAGTCTGGACAGTATTTATGTGACAGACAAAAATGAGGATTCTGCAAACTACATGGTAGTTACTGCCTTTGACACCACGCAGAAAAACGGCTATGTCGGCAAAGCCTCTGTTCTCGGCAATGCCGATGATGTTTACTGCACAAGCAGCACGCTTTATGTTGCCGGCGTCAAATGGGTTGAAAAACATGAAAGAGAATTTACCCAAATTTCCTCTTTTTCTTTGGACGGAACCAACATTGCCTATCAGGCTACCGGAAAAATTCCGGGCTGGATTGACAGTCAATACAGCTTTGATGAAAAAGACGGCTATCTGCGTGTTGCTCTGACCGATTATGACTATGAAACATGGGATGACGTCAGCAGTATCTATGTTCTTGACAAAGAGCTCAAAGTGGTCGGCAAGATTGTGGATATTGCACCCAATGAAGAAATTAAATCTGTCCGATATATCGGAAACACGGCTTATGTTGTCACTTTCAGAAACACCGATCCGCTTTTTGCCGTTGATTTAAGCGACCCGACGAATCCGACCGTTATCGGCAAAGTCAAACTTCCCGGCTTCTCCGAATATTTACACCCTTTAACTGACGGAAGACTTGTCGGCATCGGATACAGCGGAGACGATGATGACGCAGATTATTCAAGCGTTAAAATCTCTCTGTTTGATGTATCCGATCCGACAAATCCGCAGGAACTTGACAGCTTCGTCATCAAGGACGCTTCCACCGATGTTTGCTATGAACCCAAAGCATTTGCCTATTGGGAAGAAAAAGGCGTTTTCGGCATTCCGGTTATGAATGAGTCATATGATGAAAACAGTGGATGGAACAATGAAAGCAGCTTCATACTGTTTGAGGTTCAAAACGATAAAATTATTCAGAAAGCGACCCTTGCTCAGCCGGAAGTCAAAGACAGCGAAAACGAAACCGTTTATTTTGCATTCAACCGCGCAACGTATATCGGAGACAAGATTTATACAGTCACTGATTACAACATTGCAGAATTTGATTTTGAAAGTTCAAAACAGCTTCGAACCGTTCAGTTTGCCGAACCTGAAGTTTATGAAGATGTTGAAGAAGACATCACCTATGGCGCCGTAGAGATAACAGAAAGCGTTGTTATTGATTGATTTTTTGAAACATTTATAAATGTAAAATTTTATCGGATTTCGTCATATAAAAAACATTTTTTCTCCTTGACAAACGGTAAAAATTGTTATATGCTTAAATTACCAAATAAAAGGAGGAATTACTATGGACGAAACAACCGCTGTTGTTGATGAAGAACTCAGCTTCACCACAGGAAATTCAACATTCGACGAAATCATTCACAGACTTCTTCAGGTTTTCACAAAGCTTCTTATTAAGCTTGGACTTAAAATCATTTTCTGATAAAATTAATTCAGTTATTCATACTGAATTGGATTTATTAATACACAAGGAGGATTTTTATCATGGACGAAACCACCACTGCTGTTGTTGAGGAAGAACCCGGCTTCTCCACAGGCAACGAAATCATCGATTCAATTATCAACAGACTTCTTCAGGTTCTTGCAAAGCTTCTTCTTAAGCTCGGCATCAAACTTGCATTCTGATTCAATCAGATTCAGTCACTGATAGTAAGAATTACAAAAATGCGGCATCGTTTTTCGATACCGCATTTTTTCATTTCATATATTGTTGTGAAATTATGCCATTATCCGCCAAAAACAGAAATAATCCCTTCAAGAACATCTTTTGCAGAAGATTTGCCCGACTCCGCTTCGCTTTTGGTTGTTTTCGGTGCGGTTGTTTCAACCCTCGGCTTTTTGGAAATGGAATAATCGTTTCCGATTCCCGCTGCAAGAACAAACGGATCGTCTTTGTCGGGCGCCCAGACGCTCAGATAACAAATCGCTGTTCGGATTCCCGTCCAGGTCAGATACGGTCTGACAATATAAAACAAGCCGTCGCCCATGTAGGCAATCCCCTGTGTGCCGTATTTTGAATTCCAGCCGTAAATATCGTTTTTCTTGTCATAGTTTCCGTCCTGATATAAGGAAAGCACATATTGCTTATCGGTTTTGGGCTGACCTTTCAGCTTCTGACGCTTCGGCTTGACATCACCGTCAATGGCAAACAGGGAAAAATTCTGAAACTGTGTTTTGGAACCCTCATAGCAGTTTAAAATCCACAAATTCAGTTCGTCAAAATATTCCATCGTCTGAACACCGTATTTTGTGTTTCCGGTATAAAGAAAATATTTTCCGTCATATTTGGCAGGCCCGCTTGTGTGCGTAATGGAAGAAAGCGGCTTTGCATATTGATCCCACCAGCCGGTCACATCATATTGCACAAGCACCTGATAATTATTATCGTCGCGCTCGGTTTCTTCATAAATTCCCTGGGAGATCGTCAGCAGTTCGTTTTTCTTTTTACCGGAAAAATCAGGACCGAAAGTGGTTGCATCAATGCCCGATGTTCCATAGCGGTGCTGATATTTTTTTTCGTCCTCACCCTCGCCGACTGTTACGGTCGCTTTATAATCATTATACGGATCTCTCAGATAAACACTGCGCACAATGTTCTCTGTCGGCTTCATATCCATTTTATTGATTTTGTCCGCCTGAAAAATGATGGCATAAAAACCGGTTCGGTTTTCGGAATAATAGCCGCAATAAATTCTTCCGTCGGCTTCGTTATAGGCAATATCTCCGAGATGCCCTTTGATGCCCGTGACAGTTCCGACGATGTTTCCGTCAAAATCACATTTGACAAGCATGGTTGTGTAGGAATAATAGATATATCCCTTTTCCTTGTCAACGGCAATCCCCTGGCAGTGCTTGACATCCCATTTTCCGCCGGCAAGCGAAAGCGGGTACAGATCAATCACCGTCAGACTGTTCAGATCGATCACAGGCTCCGCAGTTGTTTTTTGTTCGGTTTCTTTTTTTTGCGTTGTTGCTTTTTCGGTGGTTGTTTCTTCCGCTGTGGTCTGTGGTTCAGTTGTTGTCTGAACGGTGGTGACGGTTGTGGTTTTACTGTCTTTATAATGAAGTCCGAAAAATGCGCCGGCTAAGGCGGCAAGAACAAGAACAACGCAAGAAATAATGATAATCGTATATTTTTTCATGATGAACACCAAACAGTAGGCGGATCATGTCCGCAGAGATTTTATGCTGAATGAAGATAAAAAGGGGATCAAAAAATCCCCTCTTTTTTAACAATCCATTCTTATCCGAATTAAAGAATAATATCCCCCATAAGTCCCGGTGTGCAAAGCGCTGCATTGGATTCGTCCGTATCAATGTGCATCGCAAGCGCATATGACGGACTGACACGAACAACAACATCACCGAAAACAAGTGAACGGCCTGCGCTTTCAACCTTAACAGAAACAATCTGCTTATCGCTTACGCCGTATTTTTCAGCGTCTTCGGGCGTCATATGTATATGACGTTTGGCAACGATAACGCCGTCTTTGAGTTCCACTTCCCCTTTGGGACCGACAATCTTGCACGGTGCGCTTCCCTCAAGGTCGCCCGATTCTCTGATCGGCGCTTTCACACCGATGGAACGTGCATCGCTTGCAGAAAGCTCAACCTGCGTTTCTTTTCTTTCCGGTCCGAGAATAGAAACAGCGGGAAAGCTGCTTTTCGGTCCGATAACCGCAACTCTTTCTTCACAGGCATACTGTCCCGGCTGAGAAAGATCTTTCTTTTTGGTAAGCGTATAACCTTCGCCGAAAAGAATATCAA
>JBJFHW010000050.1:0-5477 GCA_051893965.1 Acutalibacteraceae bacterium | reverse complement strand
TCGCTTTCAGAGAGAAGTAAAACATCATTTTGGGAATACATCTATTTCGGACAGAGATATAGACATTTTGTAAGACACTTGCAAATTGGTATAGGAGCTTATCTCCACTAACAAAAAATAGGTACAATTCTTGTAAATCCTTTTTTTCGTACACAAACACCACGCCCCTCTGCTAAAAAGGTAACAGAGGGGCGTGTGCATACCGTTTATGACATTTGAGCATCAATCGTCCATGAACCGGTTCCAGATTTGTTCGCACCGCTTGACATCGGTAAGGAACGAGCCGATGTCTGCTTTTGCGTCCTGTTCGTCTTCTTCGCAGGTCGAATAGCTTTTATGCAGCAAAAGTTTGCGGTCATTGCTGCCGCTGCGATATAAGTTCAAAGTACGCAAGGTGCCGCCGGACATATTGACAGCAATCAGTTCGGCGATAAAATTGCAACCGAGAACATAGACTTCTGTTTGCGTTGTTGGTTGAATTTTTGCGTTTGACATTGTATAAATCCTCCAGTCGTGTTGTTTCTTATCTTTAATATGACAGATGAGGCGGTATTACAATCGAAAAAATAGCAGTCAACCTTTTTCGGCGGACTGCTTTCATGTTATTCTTTATCCATAATATCAAGTAATTGTCTTGCTGTGACAATAAATTCTCTTTCGGGGAAATGTTTCAAGTTGATTTGATCATGGTTCTTCACCGGCTCTTGTTTTGCGGATTTCCTCGTTTATTTCGCCAAGGCTCATGCCATTCGGAAAATTCTCAGCAGATTGTGAACGCAAAGCCGCAAAAGCCTGCATTGCTTTTTCTCTTGTGATTTCCGGCTGCGGAGATGCGATTTCAAACGGGATTTTTCGTTCTCTGACAACCGCCCGTGCAAAAACATTGATTGCAGTTGACGCATTCATACCAAAGTCAGAGCATAATTGATCAAACTGTTTTTTCAACGTTTCGTCCATACGAACACTAAATGTTGCTTGTGCCATAATATGCACCTCCTTATGTTCTTATTATACACATTTTTATGTATAATTGTCAAGAGTTATGAACCTGATAGGTGAGTTTTTATTGCGTTTGTGTTCGTATCTATGATTTATTTTGCGTGATATTTAAAAAAATATACCCTTTTACTTTAAATATTAAATCATGCAAGCAAATAAGAGTGAATACAAACATTCAGTCTCCAATGTGATAGTGCAAAAATTGATGTGGCAAGAGTTGCAAGCTTGTCATACTTGACCGGCAAACCTTTTTTTATTGCCATTTTTCTTGTGTCGCCTCTGAGACAGTAATAACCCCTGATGAGATTCTCATTAAACTTCTTGGGTTTACCGGTTCTTTTGTCTATATTATACAGTTCCCAGCGTTTGCGGATTTCAGCTTCCAACTGCTCACGGTAGCCGGGTTCTGTTCGGATTTTTTGAAGCTCGTAATTGTAATATTCTTTTGCGTGTTCGGCTCGAAGATAATGGAGATTGAGGTCATTATTGAACAGTTCCGGCGGAAAGATTTTTTCGTCCGTTGCCTTGCCGTCAAAACAGGATTTGATGAATTCCTCGTCTTGGGGCAAAATTCGCTGGAGTTGGTACTTTCTGCCCTTGCCGCACTCCACTTCGACGCACAGATGGTTGCTTTCATCGTATTTGAGATTTCTGCCGCAAAGATGCTTCAATTCATTTCTTCTGATCCCTACCCTTTTTTGAAATTCAACAAGTTCAGACCATTGAGCATCAAATAAATCACGACTTTTTCTTTTTGCGTCAAAAACGCTTTCGTTTCTCCCTCTCGTATATTCCGAAACTTTACGCTTTGGCTTTTTGACCTCCTCAAGCGGGGTATGAAACGCCGTGCAAACCGCAACAATATATGTATGAATCGTTGACGGCGAGTATTGATGCGACATTAAATAATTTGCATAATCCTGTATATGCTTGCGGCAGTCATCAAAGCTTTTACAATTATATTCTTCACGGCAGAATTTGATAAATCTTTTTGTATTTACAATGTACTGTTTTCGTGTCTTATCGTATCTGACTTTTTGCAGATTCTCGGTAGCTTCTTTTGTAATCTGCTGTGTAATAGTGGGCTTTCGTTGTCTTTTTCCCATATGAATCACCCTTTCTTTTATTGAAAAATATTAAAATCTATAAGTGCCTTTGACTTTTAAATATAAAATAAATATAATAATTATGATTACACTTTCATGTGGTGTAATTGATACAATTTCAGAATTTTATAAAAATTTCACTTCCGGCACACTTTATATCTACTTGCCGGAATTATTTATTCGGTCATTTCAAAAGCAAACCCCTTTCTATGAACTTTGAAAAAATAATAAGCGTTAAAATTGTCAATGGCTCTATTTGTTCCCTTTTCGGGAGCCGAGCAAGGCGGCATACAGCGTGACATACTGCATCACCTTTCATTTTGGCTACTACCTACTGCATAAGTGGTTATACATTCATTTTATTTCTGTATAACCATTATGCGTGCCGTATGGCGTAGGTTCGGTTTGTTTTCCTCCCATCATCTTTTCTTACTATTATTATGAAAGATAGGTTTTTACCTCAATCAAAAAATGAGCCGAATCAAGCCGCCGGAACATTGATTTTTTCGCTTATCTTATCTGTTCAAATGTCATATTTATTACGGTGACCACACGACCGGAGTTTTAACTCCTTGGTACAATGAACCGAAGGGAGATTTTTTTCACAGTCAGGTTTAAATTTTCAATGAACCGACAAAAATGACTGTGAGGGATGAATATGAAGATTAAAGTCAACATCTATCTTGGCGACCGTCTTATTGAACCATCCGATCTTCACAGCTTGACCGTAAAAAGCGATACAATTGACAGAATAGTAAATGATATAACAGACAACCGGGTCAGACAGATCAATGAAGATAAGGCGTCCTGACAAAAGGATAAAAAGCAGTGTGGCACAATTTACCGCACTGCTTTTTGGTTGTTTTTGCATTTTTATACCATTTAGCATAAATCATTGTATATGCCGAAGAACTATGTTATAATTCATATAGCATAATTTCGGCTTTTTGCTTAGATTCAGGAGGAAACATGGGTTGGATTAAAAAAAACATAGAGCTTCAGCCGTTTATGGAAATACTTTTTGATTCCGATGAAAAACCGATTGATGAAAACGGAAACATTCCCATTGATATTGCTTATCGCCGTGTTTCAACCGATAAGCAGGCGGAAGAAGGCTTTGGACTGGAAGTGCAAAAAGAAGATATTGTCAATTATTGCAAGCGAAACAACATTCAATATTGCATTCTTCTGACAGATGACGGCTATACCGGCACCACGCTTGACCGCCCCGGTATTCAGTATTTCATCAGCATGGTTCAGCATTATAACGCCGGCTTTACGAAAATCAAAGTAAACAAACTGATTGTTGCAAAGCTTGACCGTCTTGCCCGTACTTTGAATGTCAATCTGCAATTCATTCAGGATTATATATTAAGTGCGAGAGAGGCAAAAAGCAGTCTTGTGAACACCAACGAAGAGGCCATTCATTTCATATCCGTTGCCGAACCTTTTTGCCGTGTTGATCCGGACAATCCCACCTCAACGCTGATGTTCAACCTTTTTGCAACCCTTGCGGAATTTGACCGTGGTCAGATTGTTACAAAGCTCAAACGAGGCCGCAACAAACGAATCGAAGGCGGAAAATGGCATGGCGGAGGAAATGTTCCTTATGGCTACCGTTACGACAAAAAATCCGGCACACTCATTGTTGTTCCGGAAGAAAAAGAAAAAGTTCAGGAAATTTTCCGTCTTTATGTGGAGGAGAAAATGCCGCCGCAAAAAATTGCCGACAGGCTCGGATTTAAGAGTGACAAAATTATTACGCAAATTCTCAAACGCAGGTCTTTGCTCGGATATGTTTCCGTGGACGGAAAGGAATACAAGGGACTTCATGAGCCGCTGATCAGCGAAAGTCTGTTTGACGCCGCTCAGGAAGAGATGAAGCTTCGCTCTGTTGTGAGAGGAAATCCGCACTATCTTCTGACAGGTCTGATCTACTGCGGAGAATGCGGAGCAAAAATGCGTTATCAGAAATGGAACAAAGCCGGCGAATGCAAAATTGTCTGCTATTCACAACAGCCTTCCAAAAAGAACCTCGTCAAAGACATCAACTGTCAGAACGATAAATACTGGCAGTCCGAGATTGAAGACGCCGTTATCGGTTATCTGCTCAGCTGCAACTATTTCGGCAACGAAAAGAATGTCAAGTCGAAATTTCAAATCAACGTCACAAAGAACATCAGGAAAAACATCAAAGAAGAAAAACAGGGATTAAAGAGATTATACAATCTCTATGCAAAAAATATTGCAGAAAACAAAAAGAATGACGATGTTCTTCTTAACACCATAGATGAAACAAAAGCAAGAATTGAAAACTATCAGACCGCACTGCACGAAGAGGAAGAAAAAGAGCTTTATTCAAAAAAAGTGATGCAGGTAAAAGATAAGCTTCGCTCTCTTGCCGGCTCATGGGATTATATGTCTCAGCAGGAACGACAGACGGTTTGCCGTGAACTGATTGAAAAGGTTGTCATCCACAAAGGCGGAACCGTTGATGTTCACCTGAGGCTTGAAAAATATCTTTTCACCTCATCTCAAAAATAATTTAACCGTGTTTCGACTTTCGATAGTCATTCCAATGATTATCGGCGAATGCCGCCGTTATCTGCGTGATTACAATCCCATACGCGTCAGCCGCTCCATACGCGACACAGCCTATCATGCGATGCAGGTAAAAGAAAAGCTTCAAAACGAAACCCAGAAAGAGCCCTCCGTTGAAGAGATTGCAAAGGTTCTCGGTGTAAAAAAAGAAACCGTTGTCATCGCTCTTGAAGCGATTGTTGAGCCGATTTCGCTTTTTGATCCTGTCTATTTCGAGGGCGGCGACACGATATATGTTATGGATCAGATCGGCGACAGCAGCAGCGACATCAATCTGATTGACGAAATCATGATGCGCACGGCAATGGAAAATCTTGCCGACAGAGAAAAGAAAATTCTCACCTTACGTTTCATGCAGGGAAAAACGCAAACTGAGGTTGCAAAAGAGGTCGGCATTTCTCAGGCACAGGTGTCAAGGCTTGAAAAAGGCGCCCTTGAAAAAATCAAGAGCCACCAGAAAATTTATATCTGAACAAATATGGGCAACCATTCCAAAGTATCCGAAAAGGTGTGCTTTGGAATGGTTAATTTTCGGTTTCATTTTCAGCCGCACAAACCGATGTAAAATTATTTTTCAGCCGTTACTAATAATTTTTGAAAACTGCTTGATTTTTTTTAGCAAGTAGTTTATAATAGCAAAGCAGTAAATCACACGGAGAGTTGTCCGAGCTGGTCGAAGGAGCACGATTGGAAATCGTGTAAACCGCCAAAACGGTTTCGTGGGTTCGAATCCCATGCTCTCCGCCATGAATGAATGAGGGTTTTCAAGCG
>JBJFHW010000049.1:0-5501 GCA_051893965.1 Acutalibacteraceae bacterium | reverse complement strand
ATAGTATACTTTAATAAGAAAGGGAGAAACATTCGTATGACAAAATTCAAAAAATTAACAGCGGTTTTGCTGTGCTTTGTTTTGTGTTCGGTTTTCACTGTCCCGGCTTTTGCCGCGCAGGAATATGAAATCACAAGTCCTTATGACAGCGTTGACTGGAGCAAAACAACGGCCTATAAAACCGCACTTCATTCGCACACAAACGCAAGCGACGGTGACCAGACCTTAAAGCAGTCGTTGGAGCGTCATGCACAGGCTGATTTTGATGTTGTGGCAATCACGGATCACGGAACGGTTGACCATACTTGGAGCAAAGACAGTTCAAATTTCTTTATACATACCTTATTCTCTGCGCTCGGAAAAAGCGAGGGCAAGCTTGAATATTTAGGTCAGTCTGGAACATTTGAAAACGGTGAAGCTTATACATATTCATCGCAAAACGGTGACGATTATCTGAGCGTTTCGGGCAAAAAGATTTTGCGTATTCCTTACGGAATTGAAAACAATGCCATTTCTGTTAATGCCCATGTGAACAGTTGGTTTGTTGATTATCATGACAACACAATAACCACCTATGAAGATGCGGTTAAGGGAGTCAACAGCCTCGGCGGACTTTGCGTGATTAATCACCCGGGCGAATACACCAAGGCAAGATATGAGCTTCACAGCAGTGACGCCTATAATCAAAGTAATGCTGCTTATAAATATTATACCGATAAATTTGCTTCATTGATTGAAAAGTATCCTGCCTGCATCGGAATCGACATCAATTCAAAAGGCGACGAAAGAACACGCTATGACCGCATTTTGTGGGATGAGCTTCTTGAAAGATTTTCTTCCAACGGCAAAAATGTTTACGCAATTGCTTCAAGCGATGCGCATCAGCTCAGTAAAATCGACACGGGTTACACCGTTTTGCTCATGTCCGAACAAACCTCGGCTCAGGCAAAAGAAGCGCTGTCTGAGGGCAGATTCTTTGCCGCAAGCCACTGCATCGGAAACTATGACGAGCTTGCGCAGATTGCGGCGTCACTGAAAGAATATTACGGCGAAAACAATGAAACATATATAAATGTTAACGATGCGGCAACA
The DNA here is from genome assembly GCA_051893965.1 of Acutalibacteraceae bacterium. Lineage (GTDB taxonomy): Bacteria > Bacillota > Clostridia > Oscillospirales > Acutalibacteraceae > UBA6857. Next base: position 4,409 of record JBJFHW010000049.1, on the reverse strand, counting down.
CAAATCAAAGAAAAGGTTGAAAGCATTGAAAGCGGAAAGCTTGACGCGGATTCTTCCATCGGCATAACCTACAGTGTGCTTGATGAGGACGGCTACTGCACCGCCGAAACGCATCCGCAGATTACCTCAATCAGCACAGACAACCTGAGCGGAACCATCAGCCTGAGCGCCGAAAACGCACTGCTTGTTCGCTGGATTTCCGACGGCAAGCTGATTGCAACCACCAAGGGCGGAAATTCCGTTCTTGACCTTTCGGCTGTCTCTGAAAAACTCGGCAATTATGTCAGAGCCGAAGTTTTCGGCGAGGGCGGTATTCTTTATACACAGGCTTTCCTGATTGAAAGCGAAAAAACACAGCCGCAGCCGATTGTGAGCGAAAGCTTCAAAGATTACGGAATACTTGATTTCATCTTTGCGCATTTGAATAACTGGTTTGACATTATTGTCAGATTCTTCAAAAACTTGTTCTGATATAAATAAACTTTTAAGCGGCATGTTTTGTGCCGCTTAAAGTTTTTTTGGGTGCTCTGTCTGCCCGGCGTTTTCTTCGCTTTGAGCAGACGCTTTTTTCATGTTCCGCTCAATCCATGCCATGAGAAGATTGACGATTTTTTCCTGCTGAAGCGGGGTAAGTTCAGTGCCCTTTTTCACATGATACCATTTGTTCAGACACCCGCGGCAGCAGCAGGCGCAGGCGTGCTGAGCAACAAAAACGGGGTGTCCGCGCATGGGCGTCTGCTTCCCGTCATTCGGAATTTCGGCGGGAGCAAGGCGCTTTCTGACAAAATCGCACGCATGATTTCTTATCGTTTGCAGCCCCTTGTCATTAATATAATTTATATCTTTTTCGCCCAGCTGAAAAGACGAGCGGAACTTTGATGTTTCAAGCTTGTCAAGAGCCTGTTCAATTGTCTGCATATTTTCACTTCTCAAAACGCAATATTTTTCGGCTTTTATAATTTTGATTTTATCACACGCAAAAGAGTGTTTCAAGTTTATTTTTTGAACTTTATAAAATCTGATATGGTCAAATTATATAGAAAAACGAAGACAAAATATCAGCGGATTATAGGCTATGACAAATTGCAAAAAAACTGCTTGACTTTTCAAAGTTATATGTTATCATAGGCTTGACAGATGAATGAAAAACGTTTTCCGATTCTGCCTGAAATATACACAGGCTTGTATAACTGACGGAAGTGGAATTGACCACATGGAGTATAAGCCTTTTTGCCGACCGTCTGGGCAGTTGCTTGGAGCGGACGGTTTTTTTATGCAATTTTTTAAGATGAAAAATTTGTATGGAAATTATCAGCCGGTTCGTTTCATAATAATATAAGCCATAAAAAAGAAAGGAAAGAAAATATGAAACAGCAAGAGCAGTGGCAAGGCTTTAAAGGCCGCCTTTGGAAAGAGGAAATCAATCTTCGCGATTTCATTCAGAATAACTATAAACCCTATGACGGTGACGAATCGTTTCTTGAAGGACCGACCGAAGCGACCAACAAGCTTTGGGACGTTCTGAAAGATCTTCAGAAACAGGAACGTGCAAAGGGCGGTGTTCTTGATATGGATACCGACATCGTTTCAACCATTATTTCTCACAAACCCGGTTATATCAGCGAGGCGTTAAAGGACGAAGAAAAAATCGTCGGTCTTCAGACAGACAAGCCTTTAAAGCGCGCGTTTATGCCGTTCGGCGGAATCAGAATGGCGGAAGAAGCCTGCAGAACCTACGGCTATGAGCCGTCCGCCGAGCTTCACAAAATTTTCACCGAATTTCACCGCACGCATAATCAGGGCGTTTTTGATGCATACACCCCTGAAATGAAGCTTGCGCGTCATAATAAAATCATAACCGGTCTGCCGGATACTTACGGCAGAGGCAGAATTGTCGGCGATTACCGCAGAGTTGCCCTTTACGGCATTGATCTGCTGATTGAAAACAAAATGACCGATTTTGCAAACTGCGGCGGAAACTCCATGCGTGACGATGTAATCCGTCAGCGTGAAGAACTTTCCATGCAGATTGCCGCACTCAAGGACATGAAAACCATGGCGATGAGCTACGGCTATGACATTTCAAAGCCGGCTTCAAACGCAAGAGAAGCCGTTCAGTGGCTTTATTTCGGTTATCTTGCCGCCATCAAAACCCAGAACGGAGCCGCAATGAGCGTCGGCAGAATTTCAACTTTCCTTGATATTTATATTAATCGCGACCTCGAAAACGGAACCCTCACCGAAAAAGAGGCGCAGGAACTCATCGACCATTTGACGATGAAATTCAGAATGGTGAAGTTTGCAAGAGTTCCGAGCTATAATCAGCTTTTCAGTGGCGACCCGGTCTGGGCAACGCTGGAAGTTGCCGGTATGGGACAGGACGGCCGTTCCATGGTAACAAAAACCGACTACCGTTTTCTTCATACGCTTGAAAACATGGGACCTGCGCCCGAACCGAACCTGACGGTGCTTTATTCAAAAAATCTGCCGGAAGAATTTAAAAAATATGCGGCCTATATTTCGGTTTCAACAAGCTCCATTCAGTATGAAAACGATGATGTTATGCGTCCGGTCTGGGGTGACGATTATTCCATCTGCTGCTGCGTTTCGGCAACGCAGACAGGCAAGGAAATGCAGTTCTTCGGCGCAAGAGCCAACCTTGCAAAATGCCTGCTTTATGCCATCAACGGCGGTGTTGACGAAAAAACCGGTCAGCAGGTCGGACCCGAATATAAACCGATCACAAGCGAATATCTTGATTATGATGAGGTTATGCACAGCTACGACAGAATGATGACCTGGCTTGCCGGTCTTTATGTTAACATTCTCAACCTCATTCAGTATATGCATGATAAATATTACTATGAAGCGGCTGAAATGGCGCTGATTGATACCGATGTCCGCCGCACATTTGCAACGGGTATTGCGGGCTTTTCTCATGTTGTCGATTCGCTTTCCGCAATTAAATATGCCAAGGTAAAAGCAATCAGAAACGAGCAGGGAATTGCCGTTGATTATCAGGTTGAGGGCGATTTTCCGCGCTACGGTAACGATGACGACAGAGCGGACGATATTGCCGTCTGGCTTTTGAAAACCTTTATGACAAAGTTGAAAAGGTTCCACACTTACCGCAAATCCGAGCCGACAACTTCCATTTTAACCATCACTTCAAACGTTGTTTACGGCAAAGCAACCGGTGCGCTTCCGGACGGACGCAAGGCAGGCGAGCCGCTTTCTCCGGGTGCAAACCCAAGCTACGGTGCAGAGAAAAACGGACTTCTGGCTTCGCTTAATTCGGTTGCAAAGCTACCTTACACCTGGGCTATGGACGGTATTTCCAACACCCAGACAATCAGTCCGAACGCACTCGGTCACAGCGATGAAGAAAGAGTGAAGAATCTTGTTCATGTCCTTGACGGCTATTTTATTCAGGGTGCCCATCATCTGAATGTGAATGTTTTCGGAACCGAAAAGCTGATTGACGCCATGGAACATCCCGAAAAGGAAGAATATGCAAACTTCACAATCCGTGTTTCGGGTTATGCGGTTAAGTTTATTGACCTGACAAGAGAACAGCAGCTTGATGTTATTTCAAGAACCTGCCATGAAGTGTGCTGAAAATATGGTATGAAATTTTTAAGCAGACCCAAAAAGTCTGCTTAAAATGTTATGGAGGAAACGATGAAAAAGATTGCGGGCATGATTCATTCAACGGAATCATTCGGAAGCGTTGACGGACCGGGCGTCCGATTTGTTGTTTTTATGCAGGGGTGCAACATGCGCTGTCAGTATTGCCATAATGCCGACACCTGGAGCAAAGAGGCTTCGGATCAAACAATGAGGCTTTCAGCCGATGAACTGCTTGAAAGGGCAATGAAATATCAAAGCTATTGGGGCGATGAGGGCGGAATCACCGTCAGCGGAGGCGAGCCGCTTTTGCAGATTGATTTTCTGCTTGAATTTTTCAAAAAAGCCAAGGAGCAAAATATTAACACGGTTCTTGACACGGCAGGTCAGCCGTTTTCAAGAAGCGGCGAATTTTTCAAAAAGCTTTGCAGTCTGATGGATTATACCGACCTTGTTTTGCTTGATCTGAAACACATTGACAAGGAAAGTCACATTAAGCTGACGGGTCACACCAACGAAAACATTCTTGATTTTGCAAGGTTTCTTGATGAAATCAAAAAGCCTGTCTGGATCCGCCATGTTCTTGTTCCCGGAATTACGGACAATGACGAAGCACTTAAAAAATTGCGCGGTTTTATTGATACATTGTCAAATGTTGAAAAAGTGGAAGTTTTGCCGTATCATACCCTCGGAAAATATAAGTGGGACGCGCTGGGCGTTTGCTATCCGCTTGAGGGTGTTGAGCCGCCCGAAAAAAGCAGAATTGAAAATGCAGAAAGAAT
>JBJFHW010000048.1:0-5538 GCA_051893965.1 Acutalibacteraceae bacterium | reverse complement strand
AATTCGGTTTAACTGCTTTTGTATGGTTCTGACTTCTTCAAGCGCTGAGCCGAATTTTAATGGCTGACCAGGATAAGAAGGAATATTTTCTCCGGGCTGAGCACGTTTGATGTCAATGTTATCACCATAATAATACTGCAAAATCTCATAGGGTGTATATCCCTGATTGGCAAGCGTAACTGTACCCCACTGTTTCAGTCCCTTGCAGGATACATTGATTCCGTCGCAGTATTCTGTAAAATACGGCTGAACATTTCCCTGCACCACAACGTATGAATTAAAAATCTCATCAACGATTCTTGATATGTTTTCAAAATAATCGCGGCCGGGCTGAAATGATTGGTCGTATTGTGTTGAATTTGTAATATCAAAATCATAGCCCTGTGATCGGTAAAACTCATTATAAATTCTGTTTAGTGCAATGGAAATCTGTGCTATTATATTCGCCCGAAGCGCACTTTCCGGCCATGTCGGATAAATTTCGCTTGAGGCAACATTTTTGATGTAATCAACAAAGGGAACCGTTATGTTTTCTGCGTTTGAATCCGGCGGTCCGAGATGAACCGTAATATATTCAGGAACAACAACTCCGTTTGGCATAAAAATCACCATTGATGCGTTTGAAAAAACTTACGCATTCTATCCTTTCACTAAAATTTGATTCATTATTGCTGTTGCGGTGTTTTGAGAAGCAATTCATTTGGCTCGGATTCTGTGACCGTCTCACTGTCAGCACCGTTATTATCACTCGGCACAAGCTGAACTGCCTGAACGGATTTTATTGTTGAAAACACCGGAACTCCTTTATATTTTCTTGAAATAAATCTAGGGTGTTCAACGGTTACGTTATATTGTGAATATGGCTTCGTTCTTGACGGAGATTCCGACATGGTCTTTATCGGTGCCGGCAAAGATATGTTATCAACAATACCGTCCGTATTTGTATAGCCCTGAAAATATATCTTATCGTCATTCGTATCGGTTACGGTTACATATGCCGAACTGATGGGATAAACCTGATTGGCGGCATAAACCTGAACACGAAGAAGCCCTGTTCCCATATTATCGGGATCTATATTCGTATTATTATTCTGTAAATCTTCTTTTGTGTTTTCCTCGGTCGGTTCATCTTTCACAGATTCCGACTCATTATTTTGCACTTTCTGATTTTCTGTTCCTTGATGCGGCACCCTGTTTTCCGAAACAACTGCGACTGCAAGATCATCTTCAGAGTTGATATTATCAACTTCTGTTTTTTCAATTTCTTCATCTTCAATGGCCTGCAAAATTGATTTACTTTTTGCATTAACAAGCTCCCGGCTGTATTTTTCAATCAGTTCATCAAAATTGTTCATAGAATCACCTTTCGGGTTATTATTTTATGTTTATCCTTTGTATCTTATGAATAACGTTAGTTTTTTGACACAAAAACATTAAAACTGTATTTTCACAGAAAAAACAAAAGACCGCATTAAACGGTCTTTATAATATGTTGTAAATTTGTTATAAATATTTTGTTATTGTTATGTGAAGCCTGCCTTTTTTGCTCTTTCCGTCAACAGAGGAAAACACTGTTTTACCCTTTCCTCTGAGCACAACTTTATCTCCGACACTCACTTTTGCATCGACTTTATCACATAAAACATTGTTGACAAAAACAATACCTTTGGTGATTGCCGCAGATGAATTTGTTCTTGAAAGCGAAAAAGCAGCCGAAACATAATTATCGAGGCGCGCCGATGCTATAAATGTACCGATTTCTTCGGTCATCTGATGTGTTTCGTTGATTTTTTCAAAAGGAACTTCAAAAGTTCTGACAGAACCTCTGCCGACAGATGTAAGATTTTCCGAAAGAAAGCATCCGGCATTTTTCAGCGTGATGATATAACAGCCGTCATCATCTGTGATTATATCGCCGACAGCTTCCCTTTTGATTCCGAGCCCCATAACCGCACCGAGATAGTCGCGGTGTGATAAAGAAGAAAATTTGTCTTTTTCAACTCTAATCAGTGATAACGGATTTTCACTTTCGTTTTCTTTATAAAAATCACCGATATCTTCAATGTCATAAAACTGCGGAACAAAAACTGCGCAAACACGCTCGGCAGTTTCAAAACCTCCGAAATAAAAGGTTCTGACATATTCGCTGTTTTCACGTTCAATGGAAGACAGCACTGAACGCTGATGCAAATCAAGAAAAGCCGTGTTGGCTATCACAGAACAATCTGCACATTTATTTTTCAGATCACGCGCATGAGAAATCAGAATCTGATCGTCTGTCATGCCGAATAACCGTGCGCCTTTTCAAGCATCATATCTTTCACTTTCATTAGTCTTGTTGTGGAAGAACGCTCATTTTCGTCAAGCTTCATCGTAATATAGCGTATGGTTTCTTCATACTGCGGAATCATGACATGCTCAAGAGCGTTCACTCTGCGGCGTGTTTTTTCAATTTCAGACGCCATGAGCTGGCATTGCTTTTCAATTTGTGCAAGCTTGATCATATCCGGCATAATATCTGCCAGTGATTTGACAGCATCGTCTAAATCGCACGAAGTAAACGCATAGCCGTAAGAATAAACTTCGCCGTCATTTGCGGTTTTCATCTGCGTTTTAAACTCCGGCACAATAACGCTCATGACGTTTTTTTCTTCCACTTCAACACTCATTTTTTGGCTCGGCATCATAAGCGCAACTTCAAGACTTTTGTCGTCCATAACGCTTCTTGCAAGCGCCATATGAGAATTTGCGCTTTTGATTCCCTGTTCAACTTTAACTCTTAATTCTTTATTCTCACGAACAAGCAAAAGAAACTGTCTCATAAGCTCATCACGCTTATCTTTCAGAAGCTTATGACCTCTGCGGGCGGTAATAAGCTTTCTTTTTAAGTTCGTAAGTTCCATGCGGGTGGGGTTAACATTCATTACCGCCATAAAATCAGCCCAAAGCAAGGGTTATAACAACCGTTGCTTTTCCTTTCATTATTGATAGTAAAGACTTATTGCTTTTCGATATAGTATTGATCGAGGAACTCATCACTGATTCGTTTCAGTTCACTTCTCGGTAAAATGGAAAGAAGCTTCCAGCCAATATCAAGTGTTTCCTCAATACTGCGGTTTGACTCGCTTCCCTGAGAAACATATTCTTTTTCAAATTCATCGGCAAACTTTGCATAAAGCTTATCCATATCAGTCAAAGCGGCTTCACCGAGAATGACCATGAGTTCTTTTGCATCTTTTCCTCTCGCATATGCAGAGAAAAGCTGATTCATTGTGTTTGAATGGTCGGCTCTTGTTTTACCCTCACCGATTCCCTTGTCTTTCAGTCTTGAAAGCGAAGGCAAAACATCAATCGGCGGTGTGATGCCTTTTCTGTATAATTCGCGGCTTAAAATGATCTGCCCCTCTGTTATATAACCGGTAAGGTCGGGTATCGGGTGTGTTTTGTCATCTTCGGGCATCGTTAAAATCGGAATCATCGTGATACTGCCGTTTTTGCCTTTTTGTCTGCCTGCACGTTCATAAATGCCGGCAAGATCGGTATACATATATCCGGGATAACCTCTTCTGCCGGGAACTTCTTTTCTGGCTGCTGAAACCTCGCGAAGCGCGTCGGCATAGTTTGTAATATCGGTCAGGATAACCAAAACATGCATCCCCTTGTCAAAGGCAAGATATTCCGCAGCGGTAAGAGCCATTTTCGGTGTGGCAATTCTTTCAATTGCCGGGTCATTTGCAAGGTTTGAGAACATAACGGTTCTGTCAATTGCTCCGGTTTCACTGAACGATTCAACAAAATAGTTGGACTCTTCAAAAGTGATACCCATTGCCGCAAAAACAACGGCGAACTGTTCATCGGTTCCTCTTACCTTTGCCTGACGGGCAATTTGAGCCGCAAGCTCTGCATGAGGCAGACCGGAAGCCGAAAAAATCGGGAGCTTCTGACCTCTTACAAGCGTATTAAGACCATCGATTGCCGAAATACCTGTTTGAATGAATTCCTGCGGATAGCTTCTTGCGGCAGGGTTCATTGGTGTACCGTTTACATCAAGTCTTTTTTCGGGAATGATGGACGGACCTCCGTCAATCGGTCTGCCGAGACCGTCAAAAACGCGTCCGAGCATATCTTCGGAAACGCCGAGTTCCATTTGTCTGCCCAAAAATCTAACCTTGCTTTCGGCAAGATTGATGCCTTCCGATGATTCAAAAAGCTGAACCAGAGCATTGGTACCGTTTACTTCAAGCACACGGCAACGCCTTTTTTCACCGTTTGAAAGTTCAATTTCGCCAAGTTCGTTATATGCAACACCCTCAACCTCTTTGACAAGCATAAGAGGGCCTGAAACTTCCTGTATGGTTCTGTATTCTTTTGGCATCAGTCGTCCTCTCCTTTCAAAGTGTCTTCAAGTTCTGCCGAAACCTCAGCACAAATTTCATCAAATTCTCTTTCGATGTCTTCTTCTTTCACATATTTGAATCTTCCGATGCTCTCTCTTGAAGGTATGGAAACAATTTTTTCAATATCTGCGCCCTTTTCAAGACATTCAAGAGATTTGTCGTAATACATTGTGACAAGCCGCATCATCAAAAGCTGTTTTTCAAGTGAAGAATACGTGTCAACCTCATGGAAAGCAAGCTGATGGAGAAAATCTTCACGAATGGAGCGTGCAACTTCCATTTTCAGTCGGTCGGAAGCGGAAAGAGCGTCCATACCGACAAGTTTAACAATTTCATCAAGCTCTGCTTCTTCGGAAAGAATTTTCATCAGTCTCGCTCGAAGTGCCGTCCAGTCATCGCTCACATTTTCGTCAAACCATTTCCCGAGGCTTGCGGCATAAAGAGAATAACTTGTAAGCCAGTTGATAGCCGGAAAATGTCGTTTATAAGCAAGAGAGGAATCAAGTCCCCAGAAAACCTTAACGATTCTGAGCGTTGCCTGTGTAACCGGTTCGGAAATATCACCGCCGGCAGGAGAAACAGCGCCGATGACCGACAGCGCACCCTCACGGTCTTCACTGCCGAGCGAAATTACCCTGCCCGCTCTTTCATAAAACTGTGCAAGTCTTGAGCCGAGGTAAGCAGGATAGCCCTCTTCACCGGGCATTTCTTCAAGACGTCCGGACATTTCACGAAGCGCTTCTGCCCAGCGTGAGGTTGAATCCGCCATGAGCGCAACGCTGTATCCCATATCTCTGAAATATTCGGCAATCGTTATGCCGGTATATATGGAAGCTTCACGGGCAGCAACCGGCATATCGGATGTGTTTGCAATGAGAACCGTTCTTTCCATCAGCGATTTTCCTGTGTGCGGATCGATAAGGGCAGGAAATTCGTTGAGAACATCGGTCATTTCGTTCCCTCTTTCACCGCAGCCGATATATACAACGATGTCGGCTTCAGCCCATTTTGCAAGCTGATGCTGTGTTACGGTTTTGCCGCTGCCGAATGGTCCCGGAATTGCCGCAACACCGCCTTTTGCAATCGGGAAAAGGGTATCAATAACACGCTGACCCGTTACAAGCGGAACATTCGGAGAAAG
>JBJFHW010000047.1:0-5551 GCA_051893965.1 Acutalibacteraceae bacterium | reverse complement strand
ATGTTACAAAAAAGATTATATTATATTTTTTGTAACTTGTCAAGTAACAAAAATAACTTTTTAAGTTGTCGAAAAGTCATTCATAAGGCGTTAGACTTGAATTGGTGATATTACATGATGCAAAAATATATTCAACAGTTACGGGTAATCGGTCTTAATATTGCTTATTACAGAAAATTCAGAGGACTTTCCCAAATAAAACTCGCTGAAAAGATTGAAATAAGTCGCACTCACATGAGCAGAATTGAAACAGCTCAATGTGAGGTTTCTCTGCATGTTCTTTTCGATATTTGCGAAGTTCTTAACATTGATATAAGGGATTTATTTGTTTACCCCAATAATGTTAATTAGTAATATTGATATTTGAAAATATAAAATTCAGGCAGCCAATCTCTTTCACAGCAATTTTTAAAACTTTATAATTATTTACCTCTTGACAAAACCGAAAAGTGGAATATAATGTTATTTAGCACTCAAATGATGTGAGTGCTAAAAATTAGCACTTAATGAAGCATTTAAATAAACGGAGGTAAATACCATGGCAAAAAAACAGTTCAAAGCTGAATCAAAAAAGCTTCTCGACATGATGATCAACTCAATTTATACCCATAAGGATATATTTTTAAGAGAGCTCATTTCCAATGCAAGCGACGCACTCGACAAGCTTTATTATCATTCGCTCGCAGACAATGAATCCGGTCTTTCAAGGGAAGATTACAGAATCAACCTTGAAATTGATAAAGAAAACCGCACCTTAACCATTTCTGACAACGGCTGCGGCATGAGCGAAAAAGAGCTTGAAAGTAACCTCGGCACAATCGCAAAAAGCGGCTCGCTTGATTTCAAAAACAACACCGAGCAAAAAGATGACGCACAGATCATCGGTCAGTTCGGCGTCGGCTTTTATTCGGCATTCATGGTCAGCGACAAAGTCAGTGTGCTCAGCAAGGTTCACGGCAGTGACGAAGCTTTCCTTTGGGAATCAACAGGCGTTGACGGCTATACCGTCAAAAGCGCCGAAAAAGAACAGCCCGGCACAACCATAACGCTTCACATCAAACAAAACACCGAGCAGGAGGACTATGACAAATATCTTGACCAGTATCAGCTTCAGGATATTGTGAAAAAATATTCCGATTATATCCGCTACCCCATCATGCTCGACATGGAACATTCTCATCTGAAAGAGGGCACCGAGGACGAATATGAAACCGTTGTTGAACCGACTCAGCTCAACAGCATGGTTCCGCTTTGGAGAAAGAACAAAAATGAAATCAAAAAAGAAGAATACGATGAATTTTATAAATCAAAATTCCACGATTACGAAGAACCTCTGCACTATGTTCATTCCAAAACCGAAGGTCAGATAACCTATGACGCACTGCTTTATATTCCGTCTCATGCTCCGTTTGATTATTATTCAAAGGAATATGAAAAAGGACTTCAGCTTTATTGCAACGGCGTGCTGATTATGGACAAATGCGCCGATCTTCTTCCCGATTATTTCAACTTTGTCAAAGGTCTTGTTGATTCGGCAGACCTGACGCTTAACATTTCAAGAGAAACGCTTCAGCATGACCACGTTCTCAAAATCATTGCCAAGAACCTTGAAAAGAAAATCAAATCCGAGCTTGAAAAAATGCTCAAAAACAACCGTGAAGATTATGAAAAGTTCTTTGCCGCTTTCGGTCTGAACCTGAAATTCGGAATTTATAACAATTACGGCATGAACAAAGATGTTTTGCAGGATCTGATTATGTTCCGCTCTTCAAACGAAAACAAGCTTGTCACCCTCAAGGAATATGTTTCACGCATGAGCGAGGAGCAGAAAACCATCTATTATGCCTGCGGCGAAACCGCCGACAAAATTGCCATGCTTCCGCAGGCAGACGCTGTCAAATCAAAGGGCTATGAAATTCTTTACTGCACCGATGATGTGGACGAATTTGCCATTCAGATGCTTCATGAATACGACGGCAAAACCTTTACCAACATCTGCGCAGACAATCTTGACCTTGACACCGAAGACGAAAAGGCTGAAATTGAAAAGGAAAACACCGAAAACAAAGATCTGTTTGACTGCATGAAAGAAGCACTCGGCGACAAGGTTACGTCGGTTTCTTTCACAAACAAGCTGAAAAACTATGCCGTATGTCTGACAAGCGAGGGTATGCTTTCACTCGGCATGGAAAAGGTGCTTAACGAAATGCCGAACGCAAACGGCGTCAAAGCACAGGTTGTTCTTGAAATCAACAAGGATCACCCCGTTTCCGCAAAGCTGAAAGAGCTGTTTGAAAGCGGCGACAAAGAGGCTGTTGCCAAATATGCAAAGCTTCTTTATTCGCAGGCATGCCTGATTGCAGGAAAATCGGTTGAAAACCCGGCAGAACTCAGCGAACTGATTTGCGAACTGATGACAAAATAATCTGCGGCAAAATCACTCTTAAAACAAACGCAGGGGCAAGCTTCATTTATGTTGCTTGCCCTTTCTGATTGATACCCGTTCCCTTATAAATCACTTTTTTTCGTTGACAAATGCATAGGAAAGTATTAGAATATAAGGAAAAGCAGTGTAACCGATTAAACGACGAAAGCGACAGCGCAAAACTGCTTAATCACTCGAAAGGAAACGGCGTTTGTTTGCCGCAGAGAAAATTATGGAAAACGAAAAAACTCCGGCTGTCACGCTTGACAGAATCTATAAGGCTTCCCGGGTGCTCAAAGAAGTGATCCGTGAAACCGATATGATTTATGCACCGAATTTAAGAAGCGGCGCCAACATTTATCTTAAAACAGAAAATCTTCAGGTGACCGGTTCATTCAAGGTCAGAGGCTCTTATTTCAAAATCAGCCAGCTTTCCGACGAAGAAAAGGCGCACGGCGTCATCGCCTGTTCGGCAGGAAACCACGCGCAGGGTGTTGCCCTTGCCGCAACGCACAGCGGCATCAAAAGCCTTATCTGCCTGCCCGACGGCGCACCGATTTCAAAAGTTGAAGCCACAAAGCGCTACGGCGCACAGGTTTGCCTTGTTAAGGGTGTTTATGACGATGCCTATAACAAAGCCATTGAGCTTCGCGATAAAGAAAACTATACGTTCATTCACCCGTTTGACGACCCGGACGTCATTGCCGGTCAGGGCACAATCGGTCTTGAAATTTTAAATCAGCTTCCGAATGCCGATGTTGTTGTCGTACCGATCGGCGGCGGCGGACTGATTGCCGGTGTTGCCTGTGCGATCAAGCATATTAATCCCTCTTGCAGGGTTTACGGTGTTCAGGCAAGCGGCGCACCGAGTATGCTCAATTCAATCACAGACGGAAAAATTGAAACATTAAATGCGGTTTCAACCATTGCCGACGGAATCAAGGTCAAAACGCCCGGCGAGATTACCTATGAAATGGTCAAGCAATATGTTGACGGCATTGTCAGCGTTTCCGATGATGAAATCGCCCTTGCCATTTTAACCTTGCTCGAACAGCAAAAGCTGATTGCCGAAGGTGCAGGCGCCGTTCCGGTTGCCGCCATTCTTGCCGGCAAAATTCCCGACATTGAAAACAAAAACGTCTGCTGCCTGATTTCCGGCGGCAACATTGACGTGACCATTCTTTCAAGGGTGATTGAAAGAGGTCTGAAAATGAGCGGCAGAACCGCAAACATCACCATCGCCCTTTCCGACAAGCCCGGTCAGTTAAAGGCGGTTTCAAGCATCATTGCCGACATGGGCGGCAACGTCACAAGCGTCAACTATGACAGCACAGATCTTGACATGAACATCACCGACTGCTATCTGAGAATCGGCATGGAAACAAGAGACTATGCGCACATCGCCGCAATCAAAAAGGCGCTTCGCGACAACGGATTTGACATTTTTGAATAAAACAATCATGCTGAAAGCGCAGAGCTTTCAGATGAAATAAAGGAGTAATGAATTATGGAATATGTTGCAACAACCAATGCGCCCGGCGCAATCGGACCTTATTCACAGGCGGTCAAGGCAAATGGCTTGCTTTTCACAAGCGGTCAGATTGCCATCAACCCCAAAACAAACACAGTTGAAGCAAAAACAATTGAAGAACAGACCACGCAGGTATGCGAAAACCTCAAAGCCGTCTGCGAAGCCGCAGGCACAAGCCTTACCAAGGTTGTCAAAACCGTTTGCTTCCTTGCCGACATTGCAGACTTTGCCGCTTTCAACAAAATTTACGGCGAATATTTCACAAGCAAGCCCGCAAGAAGCTGTGTTGCGGTTAAGGATCTTCCAAAAGGCGTTCTTTGCGAAGTTGAAGTTATCGCAGAGTTATAAAACCACCTAAAAAAATTAAGCGCCGAAAATTCGGTGCTTTTTGCTTTCGTCAAAATACTTCTTTAACTGATTTGACTTATCTGCTATTATATATGTATGAATTTTACTCGATTGAGAAACATAAACAATAGAAGAAAGAGGCGATTTTTTGAAAATTAACGATCGTATTCACGGCTTCAGAGTTACAAGAATCAGACCTGTGAAAGAGCTTGAAGCCGAAATGGTTGAAATGACCTTTGAAAAGAACGGCGCAAAGCTTGTCTGGCTCAAGCGTGACGACACAAACAAAACCTTTGCCATCACTTTCCGCACAACACCCGAAGACGACACGGGCGTGTTCCACATTCTTGAACACAGCGTTCTGTGCGGCTCTGAAAAATATCCGCTCAAAGAGCCGTTTGTGGATTTGCTCAAAGGCTCCATGCAGACCTTTCTCAATGCCATGACATTTCTTGACAAAACCATGTACCCGGTTGCAAGCAGAAACAACAAGGATTTTCTCAACCTGATTGATGTTTACATGGACGCGGTGCTTCACCCGCTTATTTATAAAAAGAAAGAAATTTTCATGCAGGAAGGCTGGCATTTTGAAGAAAATGACGGCGAGCTTTCCTATAACGGCGTTGTATACAACGAAATGCAGGGCGTTTTTTCTTCTGTTGAAAACAGATTTATTTATGAGCTTCTTCCCCGCCTTTATCCCAACACCTGCTACGGTCACTGTTCGGGCGGAAATCCCAAATATATTCCGAATCTGACCTATGAAGGCTTTATTCAAACACACAAGCGTTTTTATCACCCGTCAAATTCAACCGTTTTTCTTGACGGCGATGTTGACCTTGAAAGTGTTCTGGCTTTGCTTGAAAGCTACCTTGCCGACTATGAAAAAGCGCAGGTCAACACCGAAATTGCTTTTCAGCCTGCGGTAAATGCGGGAACTGTAACCGTACCGTATGAGGCCTGCGAAAGCGACGGCGTTTTCGGGAAAACAGAAATTGCAAAAGGCTTCGTTGCCGCGCCCTTTAATGAAAGAGAAAAGATCATGGCGCTCGGTATTCTTGCCGACACGCTTTGCGCAACGAATGAATCCCCACTGAAAAAAGCGCTGCTTGATGAAAAGCTTGCCGAAGATGTTGTTTTTGAAACCGATGACGCGTCCAAACAGTGCACGCTGTATCTTGTTCTTCGCGGTGTCAAAGATGAAAACGTGCAAAAGGCGGAAGAAACGGTCAGAAAGGTTTTCTCAG
>JBJFHW010000046.1:0-5580 GCA_051893965.1 Acutalibacteraceae bacterium | reverse complement strand
ATTAAATCCAATTAATCCGTATTTACCCGAATCAAGTTTTAGAAAATGTTTGCCGGGTTTCATGGTCTTATGATTCGGCTTTGGTGACTCTAACGGAGCAAAATACATGAAGCCGCCAAATTTAAAAACAACACCCACATAAGGTCTTCGCGCATTTTTATTATATTGCACTTTTGAATCTCTGCTGTGAAGATAACTTATGTATTTGTCTTCCACCTTATAAATACGCAAATTTTCCATTGAACTTCCTCTTATAATGATAAAGGCGAGACAGTCTTTTCTATCTCGCCTTTTTAAGGCCCTACTTGCGGCAAGGGCTTTCCGCTTTTTTAAGACCCTACTTACGGCAAGGGTTCTCCGCTTTTTTAAGTCCTAATTTTACGGCATAGGATTTCCGCTTGAAAGAGGTGATGATGGGGTTCCATATCACTTTTAATTTAATGTGGATAAATCCACATTTTTATTATATACATCTTCAATCCAAAAGTAAACAGGCAAATTATACAAAAACACTATTAGAAAAATTATACTTTTTCAATCAATTCAATTTGAAAATGAATATTCGTAAAAATGATATTGGGTCAAATACAAAAAACAATTCAGTTGCATAATACAATATGAAACTGAATTGTTCCGTTGTAAGAATTAAATAGCTATTTAACAGTTGAAATTTATAACAGCTGACAGCTCAGATAATGCTCCATGTCGAATGCATCAAGGCCGCTGTCTTTTTTTAAATAAAGCGGGTGGTGCGGATGCCCTTTTTTGGAAATCTTTCCGGCACTGTACCACTTTGCACCGTGCTTTTTGCCGATGTCCGTCATGTCTTTCAGACACTTTTTCAGATACGGCCGCATTTCAACAATGTTTCCCCATGCCGCCCACACGGCGGGATTTCCTCCCTCATAAAGCGACAGAACATAATCAAACGCTTTCATGTTTTCATTATGTAAAACCTCGTTGAGCTCTTTGTCCATGTCCTCCGGGCGCGTTGCGCGCTGCGCATAAACATTGAACATGATAAAGCTGTCAAAGCCGTTGCCGTGCGCAATTCTTTCCACGGATTTGAGCGTGTTGTCCAGATCGTTCGGCTTTGCCGTTGACGGATTGATTCCGATGCAGATCAGCGGCTTTTTCCCCGTTGTGCCGAGAATGTAACGGTAGTCGCTGTAATGATTCGGAACATAAAGCCAGTCTCTGACGTCATATTCAATGTGAGACTGAACCTTTGCTTTTTCCAAAGCGTCATAAAAGCTTTCAATTTCAAGCTCGCAGCTTGCGCATGACGGTATGTGCATGGTTTCACTTCCTGTTTTACGGCTGAGTTTTATGCGTTTTTGCCGATTTCAATACCTCTTTTGAGCGCGGCAGTGTTCATCTGCATCACTTCGGGTGCCTTTGCGGCAAATTTCTTTTTCAGGCTGTCAAGAAATTCGTCTTCCGTGATGAGGCCTGTTTTGCCGATGAGCGCACCGATGATAACAATGTTTCCGGCTTTCGGATTGCCGATTTCGTCGGCAATGTCGTCAACGGGAATGGCAATGACGGTGATGTCGTCTCTTTCCGGTCTCGACTGCACTCTGTTTGCGTCAAGCAAAAGCAGTCCGCCGGGCTTGACTCTGTCGCTGAATGCCTTAAAGGAAAGCTCATTCATGGTCACGAGTATGTCGCAGTTCTGAACAAGGGGCGAAGTGATTTCGCAGTCGTCAATGACAACGGTGCATTTTGCTTTGCCGCCTCTTTGCTGCGGACCGTATTCGGGAAGAAAGGTTGCATATTTTCCTGCGTCAACCGCCGCTTTTGCGGTCATAATACCTGCGGAAACAATACCCTGTCCGCCTGCGCCGGAAAAAATCAATGACTTTTTCATTCTGCATCAGCCTCCTTGTCTTTATAAACACCGGGCTTGAAATAAGGCACCGTCACTTTTTCCATATAGTCAAGCGACTGAAGCGGCGTCATGCCCCAGTTGGTCGGGCAGTTCATCAAAAGCTCAATGAAAGTAAAGCCCTTTCCGGCAAGCTGAAGCTCAAAGGCTCGTTTGATTCCTTTTTTCGCTTCCAACACACCTTTGGGCGTGTTGAGTGCAAAGCGGGCAACATAAACCGGCGCTTCCAGAGAGGAAATGAGTTCGCACATTTTTGTCGGATAACCGGTGGTTTTCGGGTCGCGGCCGTTTCTTGTTGTGGTGGTTTTCTGACCGATGAGCGTTGTGGGAGCCATCTGACCGCCGGTCATGCCGTAGGTCTGGTTGTTTGCAAAAATAACCGTGAAATTTTCGCCTCTGTTTGCAGCACCCATAATTTCGGCAAGTCCGATGGCGGCAAGGTCGCCGTCACCCTGATAGGCAAAAACAAGTCGGTCGGGATTGGTGCGCTTAAATCCGGTTGCAACCGCCGGCGCACGTCCGTGAGCTGCACCGACAATGTCGCCCTGCCAATAAAGCAGATTGAGCGTGGAACAGCCGACGGGTACAACATGGCAGCAGTTTTTCTGCTGACCGAGTTCGTCAATGACTTCGGCGATAATTTTTGTTGAAAGCGAGTGCATACAGCCGGGGCAGAAGCCGCTCGGTACTGTTTTAAGGCAGGAGGGTCTTTTATATTCAGCCATCAGTTTTTACCTCCCGTGATAATATTTTTTATTGCCTGATAGGTGGATTCATCGTCAAAAAGATTTCCGCCCGAACGGCCGTAAGTATAAATCGGCGCTCTGTTCATCACTTCAAGAGCAATATCGTCTTTCATCTGAGCGGGAATGGCAAGTTCGATGTCGATGATGCCTTTTACTCTGCCGTAATCGAGATTCTGAAAGCTCTTTTTCGGGAACGGATTGAGGGTGATCGGCCGGATCATGCCGATTTTGTGACCTTCTTCGCGAAGTCTTAAAATGGCTTCTCTTGAAATTCTTGCGGAAATGCCGTAGGCAACAACAACGTATTCGGCATCGTCAAGCATGAATTCTTCAACCTTGACATCGTTTTCCTGCCAGCTTTCAATCATTTTGCCGCGCATGATGTTGGTTTTTTCAAGCATATCTTCCAGGTAATAGGGCGTCAGAAGTCGGTCGGGTCTGTCTTCTTCGCCTTTTCTTCTTTGAAGCGACCAGGAAGCCGTTTTGATTCGGTCGGCGGTTTTCATTTCGGGAAGCTCAACGAGCTCCATAATCGCGCCGAGACAGCCGTCCATCAGAATAAGCACGGGGTTGCGGTCTCTTTCGGCATATTCCCATGCATTATAGGTCAGATCAACTGCCTCTTGCAAGGTTGCCGGAGCAAAAACCATCACCTTAAAGCCGCCGTGACCCATTGCTTTTGTTGCCTGATAATAATCCATCTGCGCAGGCTGAATGGAACCGAGACCGGGACCGCCTCTGCTGATATTTACGATAACGGCGGGGAGCATGGTGCTTGCAAGATAAGAGATTCCCTCGGATTTCAGGCTGATGCCCGGGCCGGAGGAGCTTGTCATGGCACGGCAGCCTGATGCGGCGGCGCCATAGACCATGTTGACGGAAGCAACTTCGCTTTCGCCCTGAATGAACGTTCCGCCCACTTCGGGAAGTCTCCATGAAAGATATTCGGGAATTTCGTTCTGCGGCGTAATCGGATAGCCGGCAAAAAAGCGGCAGCCGCCGCGAACTGCGGCTTCGGCAATGGCTTCATTGCCTTTCATAAACACTTTTGCCATTATTTTTTCTCCTTTCCTGCAATTTCAATGGCACCCTCGGGGCAGATTTCGGCGCAGATTCCGCAGGAAATGCAGGCGCTTTCATCTGTTACCACCGGATAAAAAAATCCTCTCGGGCTGCGCTCATGTCCAAGTTCAAGAATTTTTTTCGGACAGTATTTTACGCAAAAAGAACAGCCCTTGCAAAAAACAACATTGAGATTAATCATTAAAGCTGATACCTCCTGAGCGTTTGCCGTTTTCCGGCACGCTTTTTTTACCTGAAATTTTTACAGGTTGTCACATAACAGTATTTTATCACTTATGGCACATGAAGTCAACCGCAAGCTTGATAATGTATTATAAATTATTCATAAATTGTTTATAAACAGAAGCCTGTCAGTTGAAAAATGAAAAGACCGATGATTTTTGGAAGATAAATGTTTAAACTATTCACCAAAATGTAACAAAATTCATAAAAATACTTGACAAAACGCCGTTTCGGTTCTAAAATTTTAATTAGAACCGAACAAATGTTCGGCGAATGGAATTTCGCAAAATAGCCGTTTTGTCTGCTTACGCCCCAAAGCACAGAAATTCGGCACAAAACTGCATATAAGACCGTATGAGCAAAAGCGAGAACGGCAGAATCATACTGCAAAAACGGTGTGATATAAAAACCGGACAAAAGCGCAATTGATTCGGCGGTCGAAAGGAGAAAGGGGCTGTCGCATTCAGATGCAGAAAGCGTTTTCTTCACCCCCCCGAAGCGGTATAAAGATACTGCGAGTGGGTGAAAAAACGCTTAAAAAGCAAAATATTTTATTTTTTATTTTAACATTTTGCTTTGTGCTCTTTGTTCTGCGCTAAATGTGACAGCCTCTTGATTTTAACAGGAAAGGACAAGGATAAAAATGGCGAATGAAAACGAAAACAGCTTTGATATAACCGATTACTGCCTTGCAAAAGAGGTTTTTGCCGCCTGGCAGGTCAGGCAGAATCAGCAAAACGACGATTTTTTGCTTAGACAGCGCAAGGCAGAGCTCAATGCGCTGGTCAAAAGGGTCATTGAAAACGAATGTAAAAGCAGTGAGAAGGTGCTTATTGATTTAAAGTGGAACAAAAATCTCAGCAATGAAGAAATTGCGAAAATACTTTCAATTGACAGCTCAACCGTATACAGGCGCCTTGAAAAAATTACCGATACGCTTTATGAAAAGCTCAAATATGTGCTGGAATACCGCTTCGGAAGAAACAGTGAAACGGCGGCGGTGCTGATAAAAAAGCAGGTTCCGCGTGCTGTCAGAACCGCAAAGCAAAACAGCATACCGCAGCGGCTGAAGAGCCTGAGAGAAAGCAGTGCGGTAAGCTTGATTCAGCTGAGCGAGCTGACGGAAATACCGCCCGGGCGGCTTGCAAAGCTTGAAAGCGGCGAAAAAACAATGACGGTTGGGGAACTGATTGCGTTAGCGGAGTTTTTCAAGGTATCGGCGGATTATATCCTTTTCGGAAAAGAGCGGGTGCTTCGTGATCCGCTGACGGGACTGCCCACAAAATGCGTTTGCTGAAAGGAAGATGTGAATGAAAACAACCTATGAAGATTTATACAGTGAATATCTGCGTGCAATCAAAGTGCAGAAATCCATTATTTCAAGAAACAACAAGCTTCTTTCGGCGGCACGAAATGACTGCAACTTCAAGGAGATCAAGCGGCTCAACGGCTTGCTGCTGATCCTTTATGAAGAAAAAAGCGAACTGGAAGAGCGCGCGCAGGGACTTTTGCAGTACATAAGCTGAATTTCAGTTTGGAATTACGCGGCGGGCACCGCCCGCATGCTCTCGCGGGAGAAAAACAGTTGATTTTAAAATTTCACCCGCGAATGCAGTGTTATTCCTCATTCGGCTTGACAAA
>JBJFHW010000045.1:0-5607 GCA_051893965.1 Acutalibacteraceae bacterium | reverse complement strand
CTGTCGCACTAAGCGATGGACCGTAACCCGGTATTTTCATAAAATGCGTAGTAATTAATAATTATTTTCATTATTCAAAGCATTTGATGAGTACGGGTTAGTTAATGAAAAAGTGTTTTTTAAACAGTATTTGTAAAAATTAAAAACACAAATGACGCAGGTAGCTTGAACGATGAATTCAGGTTGCCTGCGTTTACATTTTACTATTTTATGGTTGATATGCTTTTGCTTAAATGTCACGAAACATTTGGAAATCATTCAAAAATCAAATATTCAATATCTCAACACACAGCCCGAAAGTACCGTTCTACTCAAAAATCAGGGTGCAGGTCACACTTTACTTACCATTCGATTACTGCACTCTGAATGATTAATTTTACAGCAACAAAAGGTGCCTCAATTTCTCGGTTTTTACACATTATGTTTTACCCGTAATGGGTAATAAACGCAAAAGTGCAGTTACAGATGAAACTATATTCACATCTCATTAACCGAACGCTGAATCCCTTATATATCAAGGATTTCAGAATCTACTTTTCACACGTTTTTGAATTATTGATAAAAAATCCAACTCTTACGAAAAACAACATTGATTCTTGTAAATTATACCGCCTGCGTGATTTTCTTTAAAAAGTGTTTGATTCGTATGTGAAAAAAGAACGCTAAGCGAATACTGAAGATTTGAAAATAATTATCCGGCAGTATATGCCGAAAGCCTTGCCGGCATCAATAATGATACCGACAAGGAAACGAAACAGGTATTAAAGATTCTTCCCCTCAACTTTCCGTGAAGAATCTTTTTATATGCTCGGCAGACAGAGACACTTTTATTTTCAGCTATTAAGTCTATTTGCTCTTGCTTATTAAAATGCTGCAAACAAGAATAATTCCCGGATTCATCAAAATCTTTTCGTTTGAGGAACACCTTAATCAATGGATTTTGTCACCCCTAAAAGCATGTTTGCATTGCCTGCTTTCGTCGGTCTCTGTCTGCTTTTACGAAGAGCCGTAACTCTGTTGAAGTTTTCCTGATTTACTGTTGCTTCCGTGAGTATTCCCGAAAATCTGCCGAATTTCCGGCCGGTTCAAAACTATCTTTTTTAACTTCAATTATTTATCTTGTAAACTGCATATGCAAGTATTCTTCCGTTAACAAAATCGCAAGCGTTAACAATAATAAAATCGTCGTAAACTTGATTGAAAAGCCCCTCGGACATTTTCAAAGGCTTTGAGGTTTGGATAGGCTCGGTAATACCCGTTGTTCTCGGAGCCCCGGTGCTGGAAACATGAACCATTGTTGCCGTTGTGCCGCCGTAATCGGTTATGTTGAGGAAAGGGTTATATTTTTCAAGGCTGTATGCCCAATGAGAGTGACCGTTGAACCATATGACATTTTTGTACTGCGTCAGAAGATCACGGAAACGGCATTCGTCCTTGTTTCCTTTATAATACGGAGATGTGTAGGAAAAACCATAGTCGTTCACAAGATTTCCTTCACCGAGCGAAGGATTGCCCTCAGGCGCGGTCAAAAATGTATGGAAATAAAGATATACTCGTTTGGTTTGATAAGTCTCAAACTGCTCTGCAAGCCAGTCAAGCTGCTCATCGGTAAGAAGCGGTACATCCTTTGCATATTTATCGCTTATCTGACTGAGAAAGATGAAAACATCTCCATGAGTTTCACTGCCCGAATAAACAAAATCATAACCGTTGTCTGATTTTGCAAGAACGCCGTCGAGGCTTTCAGAAGTAAAAACGCCGGGATTTACATTTGCATTCCAAGCGTCATAGGTGAATTTTCTCTTACAGTCATGATTGCCCTTGCAGGAAAAAACAGGGAAATCAAAGCCGGAGTTAATACGGTTAAATGATTCATAAGCCGCCGTTTCTCCATTGTTGGATATGTCACCTGAAATGCCGACAATGGAAACGCCCATATCATTCACAAAATTCAATGCTCGAAGATATGAGATTTCGGAATCGTCTCCTCCCGATGTGAAATAGCGGTTAAAATGCACATCGCTCAGGGATGCAAAACTGTAAGTTGCATCTCCGTAGTCGGCGATTTTGCTTTCGGGAATGGCATCGCTGTCAAGCAGCTCATCTTTATAATAGAGAAGAACCGTTTCTGCACCGTATGGAATAGCGAGGAAACTGTTCAGAGCCGATTCGCCAACTCCATTTTCGACAGCAACATTTGCAAATTCTGTATAAGGAACGGTTTTACCTGTCGGCAAGCTTGCTGACAGCTTTTCCGAATTTGCATCGCCCCAAAAAAGGGAGTAGGTTGTATCAAAGTTTGCATTGACTGTAACCGTTCCTGCGGCAGATCCTTCATCGTCGTTTGCAAAAACAAGTTCGGCATCTGCATCGATACCTTCAGAGGGTGGCAGCGGCGCAGGCAAAATGCCTGCAGTTATCATCAATGCCAGCAAGGTTGAAATGATTTTCTGAATGATATTTGACATAATCGTACCTCCTGTTTTTTATGTAAATATACTATAATTGGTTGCTAAATTATAGATAAATAAAAATTAAACAAAAGTTAAAATATTAAAGGTTCTGCTTTATTTGTTTCTCACACAATTTGACAGAATGTTTTTTAATAAATCAAGTTTTTTTAGTTTATTTGGGATTTTTTGCTCTCTCAAACACTTCAGCAGTTGAATTATGACAATAATCGCAATTCCTGCAAAAAACCATGGCAAACTCAAATGATACGGTAACAGCGGCTGATTTGTCGCATTATGTGCCGTTGTACCCGTAACGATTGCATAAAGCGAGCCGAAAAGCATACCGATAACCGAATATACCGTTTGGCTTCTGAACTTGTTAAGACAAACTTTAATTCCTTTAACCGATAAGACAGCGCCAGCAAGAACTCCCGCTGCAAATATTAACACAGCAGAAAGATGCTGAAAATTAAACTTCATACACTCCTTAACGCTTTTTAAAAGGGGTACATATACTCCTAAAATCAGAAGTACGGTTGAACCGGATATTCCCGGAAGAAACATTGCACATATTGCAACACCTCCGGAAACAAAGATATATAATGCGCCGAGCACATCAAGGCTTGAGAGATCACCGTTAAACATTGAAACAGAAACATTACAGTATGTCAGCAATACTACAAGCACAATTCCGCAAACAGTAAAAACAAGATAACGCTTTTTGCCCTTTAAGCTTTTGTATTCCTCTTTTGCAATTATGGGTATTGAACATAATACAAGTGCAAAGAAAAGAGATGAAACGGAATAAACACTTTTTTCAAAGAAAGCCGTAAGCACATAAATTGCGATAAGCATTCCCGAAACCCAGCCGATGCCAAGTTTTATCAGGCATTTTAAAGCAATCTTTTTTGATGCGGTTTTTCCGTAAATCAAGTCATGTACTGCCCCGATGAAGTCATCATAAAAGCCTAAGATTAGTGCAATAGTTCCGCCGGACACGCCGGGAACGCTGTCGGCAAGAGCCATGCAAAGACCGTTTATTAACGTTCTTATCATTACGCCCACTCCTTGATAACGGCAGGGCTTTTAAATATTTCGTCAAGTTTCTTCATAAATTGTTCTCCAACTTTCTGTTGTAATATTAGAAACAATTTTTCGTGCGATGCCGAAATATTGCTGATTTGTTATATTCATGATATCCTCCTGAAATAACAGCCCTTAACTGACAGCGGGCAAACGGATGCTTTTCTTTAATTTTTTCGTTGAATCGCAATAATCGCTTATTCCCTGCTCGTGCAGAAAGTCAATAAATGTTCCGGCAATTTTATTGTTTATATCTTTTGAGGAGAAAGTAACGGTCAGACAGTCTTTGAAAGACACAACCGTTGCCCATATATTATTCTTAAAAGTTTTTCCGATAACAAAGTCAAAGGATTCAATATAAGTCTCCATTTCTTTAGGAACTTTAATAACCCCTAAGTTTGACATCGGAGAAGTAAACAGTCTTTCTCCGTACAGTAAAAATCCTGCCTTAATGAACGGCTTCTTCAAAAAGCTCGGGGAGTATTTGGAAATCATCATTTCTCCGTCTCTGACATTTGAATTAAGCATTTTTTGAAGTCTGGTCATTTCTTTTCCCGCTCTTATTTGTTGCTTGACTTGTGAAAGAATCTCGCTAAAATCACAGTCGCATTTTTTAGGATCTATTCCCACATTAACATAAAGAGAAAAGTTGCGTAATGTGTTTGAATGATAAAACGGTCTTAAATCTATCGGAACCTGAACTTTAATCGGTTTTGCTCTTTCTTTGTCAAGAATGTTTAAATAAAACGAATAAATATATGCCGCAGTAAGGTATTCCGTTACGGAAACATTTAATAAATGAATTATTTCTTTTATTTTCTGTACCGAAAATCTGCCCTGCATAATGTTTAGTCCGTTGTCCTCGGTTTCGGGTTTATACTGATAAGCGGACGCTTCATTTCTGCTTAAATATCCGAATTCTTTTGAATAGTATTTCAGAGAAGCGTCTTCAAGCTCTCCGACTTCGGGTTTTTCATTTATGTCAAGCACTCCGTTTGTTGCAGGCACCGGAATGCCTGACAAATTGAAATAAACCGCAAGAAGAGTCTTGAAAAAAGTTATTGCGCCGTGGCCGTCCGTAATGCCGTGAAAAACTTCAAGAGATATACGGTAATCAGAATAAAGCACACGAAACAGCGGAGCGTGCTTGTTATCAAAATTTATCGGGCGGCAGCATTGAGTATCCCGTATTAAGATATTCTCGCTTTGAAAGCTTTTGGTTTCAAGCTTTTTCCAAAAGAACCCGTTTCTCAGTTGCACATAAAACGACGGAAATCTTTTTTGACAAAGCTTTATGGCTTTTGCCAACAATTCAGGCTGCACTTTTTCTTTTAATAATGCGGAAACACGGAAGGTTTGGTTCAAATCTTTTGTCTTTGTATAGGTGTAAAGCTTTGCAGATGTGTCAAGGTCTAACTCTTTGGTTTTGTCCCGTTCGGTTTTTGAATATAAGATCATGGTTCAAAACTCCTTACTCAGTTTTTTGAAAGCTTTTTCTCTTTCATCTATAAGAATAATGCAAACACATAAATCAGGATTTAAAAAAACTTAAACCGTACATAAACAAAATCAGATGCAGTCAGTGACAACTCACTCTGCATCTGATTCTTATTAATCATTATTTAGCCTTTGAACCGATATCCCGAGCCCCAGACTGTTTCAATGTATTTGGGATTTGACGGATCCTCCTCAAGCTTTTCACGAAGTCGGTTTATGTGAACGGCAACGGTAGCATTATCGCCCATTGCGTCCATTCCCCATATTCTTTCATAAAGTGTCTCTCGGTCAAATACGATATCTGCATTGGTCATCAAAAAGTAAAGCAGCTCATATTCCTTATTTTTAAGCGGAACTTCTTTTCCTTTTACATAAGCACGCCTTGTTGAAGCGTTGACGGTAAAATCGCCGATAGACAAAACAGTCTGCTTTTGCGTGCCGGTTTTCTTTAATCTTTCATACTGAGAAAGATTTGCTTTTACTCTCGCAACAAGAACGCTCGGTGAAAACGGCTTTTCTATATAGTCATCTGCGCCGAGCCCGAGACCTCTTATTTTGTCAACATCTTCCTTAC
>JBJFHW010000044.1:0-5643 GCA_051893965.1 Acutalibacteraceae bacterium | reverse complement strand
GACGCACCGGCAAGAAGCATTTGAGGAACACTTTTTTGCGTTCCATATTTTTCTTCCATCATCTGAACCATTCGCGGAACAACAACCGCCGGAGAAACCGCACCGAGAACCGCACCGATAACAGCCGCTTCGGTTCGGTTAACAGAAAGCATTTTCGGCGCAAACAGCACAAAGACCGCAATTTCAAAAAGCGCCGGCAAAAACGCCATCAGAACAGCCGGTCGGCCGACCTTTTTCAAGTCCTGAATATTCAGCGACAAACCGGCTTTAATCAGAATAATCACCAGCGCCATTTGCCGAAGTTCCGATGAAATTCCCAATATGGAACTGTCCAGTAAATCAAGAACATACGGTCCGAGGACAACGCCCGTTATGAGCATACCGATAATGCGCGGAATCTTGATTTTCTGACAAATAGCCGCAAGGCTCAGCCCAACAAGAAAAATAAGAGCAAGTGAAGTTAACATAAAAAATCCTCCTGAAAACGCAGAAAAGCCGATGGCAGTCTGCGACACAAAATCACAGAAGTCATCAGCTTTAATAAGCGGTTTTGGTTCAAATAACCATGGGAGAACCTCATTCCCAATTTAGTTAATGATAGCATATTTTAGTTTTAATTGCAACACCAATAATCAAAATTCATTCAATTATTGGTGAGTAGAGGGCAGATACATTTACAATTACGCCACGAGGTAAAGTGAGCGAAAAAGGAGTAAAGTTTTTTATCAAGCTTTTTTTCAAAAAAGCTTGGCGCCGTCCGCAGACGGCGAAATTCTTATGCTTCAAATAGCGCAGGAAGGTAGGAAACCCTCGCCGGGGCTTTCCTGATTGACGGCAAGAGCCGTCAACGAAAAACATTGTTATTATTATAATTTATCTAACATTGAAACAACAAACATCATGTTTCATTGTCGCTCTCCCGTTTGCAGTTTACCAGATCAATAAGCAAATCGGGATTTCTTGTCGTAATGTTGTCAGCTTCGCTGATAATCGCTTTTTTCATCTGAAACACACTGTCAACCGTCCAGACAGACAGCAGATAACCGTTTTCATGCAGAAGCTTTGCAAGACAGCCGTTCGATTTTTTATAATTGCAGTTAATTCCGACTGCACCTGTTTGTTTCAGTAAATCAAGAAGCTCTGCCTGATACTGTTCGTCATCAAGCTTGTTCTTCTTCGGCGCACAGTTGAGATAATAGGAAATTTCCGGACACTTTTCTTGAACGATCGGTACAAGTTCCTGCGACACTCCCGTGAAAAAAACACGCTCAGACATCTGATATTTTTGAACGAGATTCTGTATTTCTTCAAGACAGGTCATTTCCTTTACATCAAGATTGACTTTGATGTTCACTCCGTCTTTTGAAAGAAGTTTCATTGCTTCTTCAATCGGCATACCGCCGTCATTCGTTTTCACTTCATCGTGTGCCATAACGGCTGTTCCGTCAGGGCGAAAACGCACATCGAATTCAACAATATCTGCTCCGACTTCAATTGCTTTTTCAATTGATTCAAGTGAATTTTCCGCAGTGTCCATACTTCCCGTATGCGCCGTTACCGTGAAGTTTTCACTGAAATTGAAGTTACCGCTGTTATAATCTTTGTTTACCGCATAGATTTTAACCCCGAATGCGATTGCGGTAATCATTGCCGCCACAAAAACCGTAAGACAAACACTTAAAATAATTTTCTTTTTTGCTTTGCTCTTTTCTTTTTTCATACTATTACCCGCCGCATAAAAGTGAAACTTTACGCCTGCCCTTTCTATATAAATCTGACTTTTCAAGTATATCTTTAAAAGAAACCTGTTGTCAATTAATGTAATTAACAAATAAAAAGAGTGATTTTTGTTAAGAATTATAAAACATATTCTGCAGTTGACAACCAAAGTACCCGGTGATAAAATATTATTCGTTAATGCACCGAAGATTGTGATTTTTCGGTGCAGAGAAATTAAGAAAACCGAGGATAAAATTTATGATCAATAATTTTGTTTATGAACAGCCGGTCAAAATTTATTTCGGCAAAGGCTATCTTTCACGCCTTGAAGAAGTGCTTGATGAAATCGGCTCGGGAAGTTGTGTTCTTGTCAGCAGTAAGTTTTTCAAAGAAAAATGTGATGAGCTTGCCTCAAAAAGCAAAAAAATTAAAGCGGTTTATTGTGGTGTTCAGCCCAACCCCTTGCTTTCAGGTGCCGAAGAAACGGTCAGACTTGTGAAAGAACACCATGCCGACACGTTGATTGCCCTCGGCGGAGGAAGCAGCATCGACACGGCAAAATTTGCCGCCGCCTGCGCATACAGCGATATTCCGCCCGCAGAGCTTTATCAGAATCAGACTTTCCCCGAAAAAATTGCAAAAATTGTTGCCATACCCACCACATCGGGAACCGGCTCAGAGGTGACTAAGGTTTCCGTCATCAGCCACGGCAGTGAAAAAAAGAGCATTCACAACGGCGCTTTTATGCCGACTGCGGCAATTGTTGATCCGCTTTTAACTCTGACAGTTCCGGCAAAAACAACCATGATAACCGGTCTTGACGCTTTTACCCATGCGATTGAAGCCTATTGGAGCGTGAACCATCAGCCGATTACGGACGCGCTTGCGACCGAAAGCATCAGACTCATTCTTGCAAACCTTGAAAAGTCATATCAGGACGGTGACGAAGAATCAAGAACCAACATGGCATATGCTTCGCTTCTTGCCGGTCTGTCCTTTGCCCTGCCGAAAACGGCGGCGTGCCATGCGTGCAGCTTTCCGCTTTCCGCCGATTATCACCTGCCCCACGGTGAAGCCTGCGCTTTCACGCTTGATTCGTTCATAACCATCAACGCAGACGCAAGGCTTGAGAACCTTGCCAGATCGGTAGGTCTCAGCAGTACAGAAGACCTCGCAGAATATATCAGACGCATGAAAAAAATATCGGGTCTTTGCACAAAGCTTTCCGAGCTTGGCGATGTTGATGTTGACAAGCTTGCCAGAAACAGCGCCGAACATCCGCTTATGGCAAACAACCCCGTAAAGCTAAATGCTCAGCAGCTGAAAGAAATGTTTTTGGCTCTGAAATAACAATAACTTTTAATAACAAAAACAACCTTGCGGCGTCATTTTTGCTGCAAGGTTGTTTCATCTTTTATATTCAAATTATACACGGAAGCATACATAGCCTTCAACGGCATCGTTTTTGCTGTGTATTACGCCGGGATTGCCGACAACGATTGAATGATCGGGCACATCAAAATTAACAAAGCTGTTCGGTGCAATCATGACGTCATTGCCGATGCTGATCTTTCCCACAACAGTGGCATTGATGCCGATATATACATTATTGCCTATCGTGGGTGAACCGCTGTTGCCTCTGTTGGTTCTGCCGAGTGTGCAGCCCTTGTTCAGATTAACATTGTCTCCCATTGTTACATCACTGCCGACGGTGATGTTATACGGGTGTCCGAGATATAAACCGTTGCCGATTTTTGCGTCCGGGGAAATCTCCAAACCATATTTATGAGAAAGTCGGTATAATTGGAAGCGTCTGAAAATGCTTTTTCGGTTTTGATATTTTCTGAAATAAAATGCAAACTGTAAATTATGAAACAGATGTCTTTTCACAAAGCTTGATATGCCGGATCTATACTCTGTTCCCGTCATTCTGTAGAAATCAGCCTTGTATCCGGTAAGCTTTTGATTTTCTTGCATAAATTCACTTCCCCCGGTATTTTTATTTTGCTTTATGTTTGATATAAGCGGTTTCAAGCCAACCGAGCGGCGTGCATAAAACCGTTAACAGTTTTTTCGGCGACTGTTTTATATAAGCATGATTGTGCGCAATCTGACTGCTGGAGCAATAGTGAATACAGTCTATGATCAGTCTTTTTCCGGAAGTCGGGTACTGCATGGATACTTTTCTTAAAAAAGCAAAGCCGTTTGGATTTTTCAAATATTGCTTCCACATGGTGTTTGATGAACCATCATTCTGATATTCGACTTCACACAAAACATCATTTAAAACAAAAAGCTTATATTTCTGATCAATTAAAGTGTACTTATAAACCAATCCGACATATTTTTCGCCCTCAAAAACCGGATAAGGCGGAACACTGTTTATCACATCGGTTCGGTATACCAGCTTTTTGTCACCTGAACCGCCGTTCGCGTAATATCCGCAAAGGGTGGTTTCTTTCAGATTTCCGGGAAAAGCTTTGCCGATAACATTACCGTCAAAATCACTGTCCAGACCCACAATTCCGGCATAATCTTTATCTTTGATCTGCTGCCATGCATCTTTGATTTTTTTGATGGCGCCGGCAGCCATTTTGTCATCGGAATCAATGCAGACATTGAGCGGCGTTTTAATATTTTCATAAGCGGTGTTATGCGCCGTGTGCATACCGCCGTTTTCTTTATAGATATATTGAATTTCAAAGCCGTTGTCATTTTCCTGCCACTGACAAACAAGCTCACGGGTATTGTCCGTTGAGCCGTCATCAACAATCAGCCACAAAAAATCCTTGCAGTTCTGGCAAAGAAGCGATTCATATGTTCTTATGAGCGTGTGTGCCCTGTTATATGCAGGCGTAAAAACAGTAATGAGCGGTTCATTTTGCATTTTCAAGATAAAACGCCTCCAATTTTTTTGCTGTTTCCTTTATATCGTAACCTTTTTCGGTCACTTCCTGTTTGCGGCTTTTCCTTGTTTTTTTTGCCGCTTCAAGAACAGTATCTGCCCAATTCCCGGCACTGTCACTTAAACTCATAACATCAACAAGCCCCTGCGTCAAAATACATTCATCAGGCACCCTGTCGGAAATTACACAGGCAAGTCCCGCTGTTTGCGCTTCAACTGTTGTCAGCGGCAAACCCTCATAAAAGGACGGAAAGCACATGACGTCCATCGCCTGATAATACGGTGCAACATCGGCTTTGACACTCGTAAAAATAACACTGTCAAATATGCCTAAGCTTTTTGCCTTATTTTCAATTTTACTTCTCAATTCTCCGTCTCCGACAAGGAGCAAAACCGATTTGGGTTCTTTTTTATGAATTTCTGCAAAAACATCAAGCAAAAAGGAATGATTTTTCGCTTCAAAAAAGCGTCCGACATGACCAATGACTGTTTTTTCTTCAACATTGAGTTCATGCCTCATTGCCTTTCTGGTTTCCATGTTAAAATCAAAATGCCCGGTATCTATTGCATTTTTCAAAACCGTACACTGACTGCCGACTTTTTTTCCATACCTTGAAATTCCCGACTCACGCGAACAGGCAAAGAAACAGTCGGGGATAAATCTTATGGGAAAAGACCAGAGTTTATACAAAATCTCCGTTATGTTTTTTTGGAATGTACTGTGACTGTGTGCAATTGTGAATATTTTTTTCTTTTTTGCCTGAGCGAGATATATTGCAGCTGTTCTGCCCATATGTCCGTGAATCAGAGTGTATTGCGGATTGCTTTCAAAAAAATCTTTCCACCATTTTTTATATGCAAAATAATTGATTCCTTTGAACGAAGGACACCGGAAAATTTTTCCGCCCAAAGCGATTATTTCATCATCAAAAGCGGCTTTTTCATTTGTGTGCTCAATAAAATCGAACTGAACTTTGCTGCGGTCAATATTCCTGTATAGATTCATAAGCATATTTTCG
>JBJFHW010000043.1:0-5719 GCA_051893965.1 Acutalibacteraceae bacterium | reverse complement strand
AGTCTTTTCTTTTCTCCATTTGTCCGCACTCCTTTTAAAATTTTTATTCAACGCC
Organism: Acutalibacteraceae bacterium; assembly: GCA_051893965.1. GTDB lineage: Bacteria > Bacillota > Clostridia > Oscillospirales > Acutalibacteraceae > UBA6857. Next base: position 5,664 of record JBJFHW010000043.1, on the reverse strand, counting down.
GCGGTAATAAAGACCTCTTGTAAATTCGCCGACGGCGCTTTTTTTGTTTCGGTACGCGTCAAGCACAGCCTGAACCTCACTGCCGCTTTCGTTTGTGAAATAAAGGGTAAGAAAGTCCATGTTTTTTATTTCGTCAAGTCTGTCTGCCAGATAAATCGGACGCGAATTTAAAATTTCACTGCAGCCGTTTGTGCAGACGACCGGAAACTTGATTCCCATACGGTCGGTCAGGAAACTTTTGCAGCCGCACTGAGAACAGCTTTTTACATTTTTTATCGGGCAGTTTCTTGTCAGCATCAGCGGCAGTCTGCCGTATGCGATGATGCCACGTCCGGCATTTCCGCCGATTTTTGCTGATTGCTCAAGCGTGAGCTCTGGTGACAAGGTGATTGACTTTACACCTAGGCGTTCAAGTTCCTGCTCGGAAAGGCTGTTCATAACATTCATTGAAAAGCCCGTATGGACGTCAAATCCGGCTTTTTTTGCAAGGACAACAGCGTCCAAGGTCGAGCAGTAAGCCGCTTTGAAGCCGAGACTTTTTGCTTTTTCAAGCTGACTTAAAATTTGGTTTTCCGTGCCGAAAATGCCTCTTGGAATCTCAACAGCTGTGCAAAATGTTGAATTTTCCAAATTTTCAACATACTTTTCCGCATCTTTCAGCGGAACATATAAGTTTTCCACATTGTCCATATTTTTCGGAAACTGTGAAATATCCGTGATTCTGACATGAAATTTGGCTTTTTCAAAAGTTTTATGCGGTTTTACGGTAATATCACATGACGTAAAGGACTTAGACTTTACACGAGAAAGTTTTCTTTCAAGTTCTTCAAGTGCTTTTCTTCGAAGAGAATTGATAACACTTGCAGGGACAATCAGACCCTCGTCAAGGTTAATTTCGATGTTATCGGCCTCAAAAAAAGTTCCGCCGCATTTTGCAAGTCTTTGTGAAAGGGCTTCTTTTGTGCAGGGTTTGCTCAGCGCTTTTTCGGGGATATAATCTTCCGAAACAAAACAGCTTGCACCGTTTGCAGATGCACAAAGGCTCACTTTTTCATCTTTGCAGACATTCAGAATAAAGCTGACTTTCACGCGGGGCGTTTCTTTGTCATAAAGCCTTTCAAGTGATGAAAGAAGCTTGTTGTTCGCCGCTGTCACATCTTGCTTTGTGCGGATGCCGAACATATCTTTGCCGCGGTTGTTTTCGTAATATCCGTCTGTGAAGCCTGAACGGGAAAAAACCGCCGAAAGTGCCTGCGTAATCTGTGCATCTTCTTTTTGGCAAAGAGAGTTCTTAATTGCTGTTACTGCGGCGGCAACATATTCCGGGCGCTTCATTCGACCTTCAATTTTGAGAGAACTTACGCCCAAAGAAGCAAGCTCGTTCACATTTTTAACAAGCGATAAATCCTTTAAGCTTAAATCATGTCTGCCGGGTTCGCCTGCCGAAAAAGCAAGGCGGCACGGTTGGGCGCAAAGTCCGCGGTTGCCGCTTCGTCCGCCGAGCATGGCGCTCAGATAGCACTGACCGGAAACACACATGCAAAGTGCACCGTGAACAAAAGCTTCAAGGCGAATGTTTGTATCTCTTTTAATATTTTCAATTTCGCCTTTTGTCAGCTCTCTCGGAAGCACTGCCACACTGAAGCCCTGTTTTTCAAGCAGCTTCATTCCCGCACAGGTCTGAACCGACATCTGCGTTGAAGCATGACGTTCAAGAGCCGGAGCGGTCTTTTTGGTAAGTGCACAAAGACCTAAGTCCTGCAAAATAAGCACATCTGCGCCAAGGTCACAAATGTGCTTCATGAGATTCATTGCTTTTTCAAGCTCGTCGTCACGCACAAGGGTGTTGAAAGTAACATGCACCTTAACGCCGCGGGCATGGCAATAACCGATAATCTGACCGAGCTGTTCAAAGGTAAAATTATCGGCGTTTTTTCTTGCGTTGAAATCTTTTGTTCCGAGATAGACTGCGTCTGCACCGCAGCGGACGGCGGCTTTGACGCATAATTCAGAGCCGGCAGGCGCAAGAATTTCGATTTTGCCGCTCATTATTTTTTCTTACCGATCTGATCGAGAACAGAAGAAAGCTGAGCGCGGAGTCTTTCAATTTCGATGTTGGCATCTTCAAGATCTTTTTTTGCTTTTTCGGCTTCGCGTCTTGCCCAATCCGCCTTGCTTTTTGCACTGGAAGCGTCGTCAAGATAATCTTTGATCTGTTCACGAAGATGATCTGCCGATGCACTTGCTTTTTTGTATTCATCGGCGTAATCAAGTGCCATCAGAACCGCTGCCTGCGTTGTTGAAATTTTCGGATTTTCTTTCATAATGTTTGCAAGCATTTTGTCAACCTCTTTGCCGAGGTCGCTGACATATTTTACATCGTCTTCTGTCAACACGGAATATTCGGCGCCGCCGATATTCAGCTTCACTTTATTTCTTTCCATTGGAATTGTCCTTTCTTTTTATGGTTGATGCCGATTTGTTTGCAAAAAAGCGGAAACTTCAGTTTATAAAATATCGGCACGCTTATTCTTTTTAATTATACAACAAAACCCGAATAGAATCAAGAGAAAAAATTAACCTCATCAATAAAATCGGAAAACAAACAATGCTTCAAACAAAAGTACGGCTTCATTTTAATTTTCAGAAAATTGTTTTTTGTAGTACAGGTAATCCTTTTCGCCGGTGATATATCTGAAATAATCAATCCGGCAAATACAACTGTCACCGCTGCTTCCGCTTTCGGTTATGCCGTTTCCGCCGCCGAAAAAGAGACGGCCGCAAAAGCCGCAGTAGCCAAGCTGGTGGTTGTGATAAAGACGAATCAGATTGTCGGTTTCTTTTTCCGTCGGCTTTTGATCGCCGAACCGGAAGCCTTCATATTCGGCCTGCCTGAAAAAGTCTTTGCAAATGGCTTCACTTTGAAGATATACATAGATGCTTCCCTGATATTGAAGCAGATTTGTGACGGTTCGCTGGTCTTTCTCAATTTTAATCAGCTTTTGTATTTTGCTTTTTTTTAACATATTACTCCTGTTTCTTTTACTGAACATAAAAAATACACTCCTTTTTTGCCGAAAGAGTGCACGAAAAAGAAAAATCCCATCGTCACCGACAGGATTGATAAGCTGTTTTTGTTTCCCATCGTTCAAGCTTTAGCACCTTGCTTTTGCAGGTTGCTGTGTAGTCAACGGGCTTGTCCCTCGTACACTCTTTATGGTTTATTTTGTTTTATGTAACTGCAATTACGGACTTATGTTACCGCAATATTTTCCGTTTGTCAAGCTTTTTGAAAGAATTTTGCAAGTGGCAGATAACCAAAAAAGATAAAAGACGGTAAAAATCGGCGCAAAATTTATATAAATTGCGTCAAATGTTTGATTTTTTCTGTTTAAAGTGATATAATTACTTATCCAAAGCGAACACACGCCAAAAGGCGTGTTCGTATTTTTTATGATTTGTTTTGAAAGGGTGCTCATTTTGGAAGCAGTCAAGAATTTTTTTGTTTGGATCTATTCAATAGATGCCGTAAGATTCAGCCTTGATGCAATTATAAAGCTATTTTTAACGGTGCTTTTCAGCGGTGTAATCGGCTTTGAACGCGAACATTCGCACCGTCCCGCCGGCTTCAGAACGCATATTCTTGTTGCCGTCGGTGCAACGCTTGTTATGATGACATCAAAATATGTTTTTCTTGAATATGAGGGGCTGACAAGCTTTGACCCGACCCGTCTGGGTGCGCAGGTAATCAGCGGAATCGGTTTCCTCGGTGCAGGTACCATTCTTCGCGAGGGATTTTCCGTTAAGGGACTGACAACGGCGGCAAGCCTTTGGGCGGTTTCCTGCATCGGACTTGCTGTCGGTGCAGGGTATTATACCGGAGCGTTTGTGGCAACGGTTGTCATTTATCTGACGCTTCATGCTTTCAAGCGGATCATTTCATCAAGAAATCAGGCGAAGAATCTATATATTGAAGCTGAAAACATGTCCAAGCAGGCGGCGGAAGTCGGCAACATCGTAAAGCGTTACGGAGGCAATCTTCATTCGCTTGAAGTTCTTTATGCAGACAGCAGCTCCGCCAAAAGAAAAAGTGATTCCGTTGTGCTCAAAGCCGTCATTTTCCCGCGTGATGAAGAATCACTCAACATGACAATTTCGGCTATCAGAGCGCTTGAGGGAATAAGAGATTTATATATTGACTGACAAAATGAAACAATAAAACCAAAGCAGTGAATGTCGGAAAATCGGCTTTCACTGCTTTTTATTCTTCAACATATTCCAGAATATCGCTGACCGGACAATGAAGAATTTCACATAAATCATTAAGCGTAACGGTTGTAATCGGCTTGTTGTGCTTCAATCTGTCAATCAGACTGCGGCTTAAATTATATTGATTAATCAGCTTATAGGTTGAAATGTTTTTTTGCTTGATTGTATTAAAAAAAGGCCGGTAAGAAATCATAAGGTCACCTCTATAATACAATAATATTTTATACTCTTTATGTTGACAATGGTCGATAAAAAGAGTATAATTATCAAAAAATATACTCTATATATAGAGTATATACTCTAAGGAGGTACTTTTATGAAAAAAATTATCAAAAGAATCGTTTCACTTATGATTTGTCTGTGCCTTTTGGCGGCGCCCGTAAGTGTTTCGGCAGTCAGCGTAAGTGCGCCGAAAATTTCTTCTGTTTCCATTGTCGGCGCGGCATCGTTAAAGGTTACATGGTCAAAAGTCAGCTCGGCTTCGGGTTATGTGCTTTACAGAAAAACAGACGACGGAAGCTATAAAAAACTTGCCACAGTCAGCAAAAGCAAAACCACCTATACCAACAGCAGTCTTTCCGCCGGAAAAAAATATACTTATAAAATCCGTGCCTACAAAACGGTCAGCGGAAAAACATATTACAGCAATTATTCAAACGCAAAAGCAAACACAACAGTCGGAACACCGAAAAATTTATCTGTTTCTATTGTTGACACAAACACCTTAAAAATTAAGTGGTCAAAGGCAAATTATGTGAGCGGTTATGTCTTATATGCAAAAGTTTCCGACGGAAGCTATAAAAAGATTGCAACTCTTAACAGCAGCACAACAACATACACTCATAAAAAGTTGCAGGTCGGAAAAAAATATTTTTATAAGGTTCGCGCCTACAAGAAAGTCGGAGACAAAACATATTACGGAAGCTATTCAAATGTTCAGGGTATGAAGACGACGAATTATTTGGTAAATCTTGCAAAACCGTATAGCTCAAGTAGATATGAACAAGAATCATTTTGTATGGGTGGAGATGAGTATTTTAATGGATTTTGTTGTGATTATGCAATATTTAATCTGAAAAGTAAATACAGCAAAATGAGTTTTATTCTTGGTTCTGTTGACGATGGTTTTGCTGATGGGACGCTTCAAATATTCTCTGATAATTTTTGTGTAAGAACAATCAATGTTAAAGCAAATGATCTTCCGAAAAAATATACTGTTAACATTGAAAATGCGGCAAAATTGGAGGTAAGAATGTCTGGTTACTATGGAACCCATATCGGTATTGCCGAAGTAAAAGTTTATAAATAATTTATATATCAATTAATACATCGCTATGATTCTGGCTGTTTAAAATTTAATGGAAGGCTATTAATTAATATGGAAATCTCTTCAAG
>JBJFHW010000042.1:0-5726 GCA_051893965.1 Acutalibacteraceae bacterium | reverse complement strand
AGTTTCGCATAATGATGATCGGGATTATTGATAATCTCATATGATTTTTCGCCGGTTGAACCGCAGATATAATAAACTGCGCCGTTTTCATTATCAATCTGACCGTTTGTCAGACGCTCTGTTCTTGCATAAGAATGATCGTGACCTGAGAAAACAACATCAATGCCGGCTTCATCAACAGCACTTGAAATGATTTCGGTCAGTTTTTCCGAGTTGCCTGACGGGTTTGTGAAATATGCCGGCTGGTGCATTGTAAGAATCTTCCAGGAAGCTTTTGCATTCTTAGCGTCTTCAACAAGCCATTTTGCCGCCTGTTCATAAACCGAGATGGATGAATAGTTGATAACGGCAACATAAACATTACCGTATTGAACGGAATAATAAGCCGGAGCCTTTCCGTCTTCCGTTTCGGGAAGATTGAAGTATGCCGAAGCATTGGCTGCGTTTGCATCGCCGTAATATTCGTGGTTGCCGAGAACCTGAATCAAATCTTTGTTGGAAAGGTAATCGCCGCCGAATACTTTTGCGATGTTTGCCCACATTGTATAGCTGCCGCCGTTGTCAACAGCGTCGCCTGTCTGAATTCCGAAAGTATAATCAACGCCGGATTCAGCAAGTGCTTTTGTGATATTGTCGGTGTTGGTTGTGTCTGATGCCTGCGTATCGCCGATGACGAAGAAGTTCACATCTTCGCCGCTTCTCTTTGTTGAGAATGTTTTCAGCTCAGACATGATTTTGCCGTCGCCGACTCTGTAAACATATTCTGCTGCAGGTTCAAGACCGGTTAAGGTAATGTTGTTAATTCTGACTGCATAGTTTGATGTATATTGTGCCGAACTGCTCATTTCCTTGAGCACGCTTACGCCCTCAGCCTTTGCAAACTGTGTGTTTTCACCGTTTGCTTCATAATCTGACTTCAAAGCATATTCAATAACCGCTTTATCCTCATTTGAAAGAGGCGATGCCATCCATGAAATGCTCTTGCTTGTTGACGGATCTTTGGTTGCGTTAAGCTTTACATATAAAGGCTTACCGGAAAAATCACCGCCCGGAAGATAAGACTGAGTTGTATAAACAAATGAAAGGGAGCCTTCTTTTTCAGCGTAATAGCTGATTTTCTGAACATAAGCTTTAATAAATTCATCGCTTTCAGCCTTGCCGTTATCATCGGTTTTGACAATTGCATTGCCTGTCGGCGAATATACGGTAACACCGCTGAGCGCATTGCCCTCACTGTCAGTTAAAACGATGGAGCTGATCTGCTCTTTTGCAAACTTGTCAGTAGTAAGGACGCCGTTTGCATCAGTGACACCGATTTCTTCTCCGCTTGCTGCAAGAACTTTTGCGTTTGCGGCAGGCGTGTTGCTTCCGTCTGCGTTATCGGTTCTGAAAGTGAATGACAGACTGAAATTAACAAATCTATCCGTTGCAAGCTTGCCTTCGGCATCGGTCACACCGATAAGCTGGTTGTTTGCATCATAGATGTTTGCACCTTCAACAACATTTCCGTTTAAATCTTTAACATAGATGTTTCCGCCGTCTGAACCGACAACCATCGTGTCATTTGAAACGGTGAAAGGAGATGTGCAGGTGGTTTTGACTTTTCCGCCAAAAGATGAAACAAATTTTTCTCCGACTGCATCTGCAAGCGTTACCAGGCCTTTTGAAATCTTGTATGTAACTTCAAGGCCCTCGGGAACATTTGTCGGAATGTCAATGATAATCTTTGCGATGATATTATCGTCTGCATTTGAAGCATCTGCTTTTCTTGACGCTTTGAAATTAATGGTGTTGTCCTTGTCGCTATAGGAAGCTGCACCGTCAAGAGTATAGTTATCTCCGGCAACAACTTCATAGTTGTTCCAATACTGAACGAAGTTTGAAAGAACCTTCACGCTTGTGTCAACTGCACTGACACTCTGTGCGTTGTCAGCTGTGATTGCAAGAGTATATTTTCTGCCGAGAACGGGGCTTTCGTCAAGCGCTTCAAAGCTTACCTGAGTGGAGGCCGAAGTTCCTTTAACAGTAAAGGATCTTTCTTCTGTTGTTTCGTTGCCGTATTTATCCATAACCTTAATTGCAATGGTGTGAGGACCGTTTGCAAGTTCAGCGTCATAGAAATAAATTTCTTCGTCGCCTTCGTTAATCAGGCATTTGTCTGTTACATCGTTTCCGTCAAGATACATTTTTGCGCCGCCGAATTCAAAGTCGATTCCGGTTGCATATTTTCCGTCATCATCTGAGAATGAAGCATAGAAAGTGTTGGCATTTGAATCCAGAACGGTTTCGCCGTCAACGATGTCGGCACCGTCTCTTCCGCCGACCTTAATTGAATTGACAATCGGATTGACAGTATCGTTGGTGTCAGCGCCATAGATAAGCTGAATGTTATCAATATAAATCTTGGAAGCTGTCTTGTCGCCTTTGGGTCCGCCCGGCTGGAAAGAAATCCAGAATACGCCGCAGCCCTGATAGAAACCGAACGGTGCATTTTGATTGCCTGCGCCCGCATTACTTGAATTTGTCAAATCAAATGTAACATATTTCCAGCCTGTCCAGTCAATACCCTGTGAACCGGTTACCGCACCGTAGGCAAGATTGAAACCGTTTTCCGGATCATCACATTGATTTGCGCAGTTAAGATAAAGAACAAAGTTCGCGGTTCCTTCGGGAACATAAATCCATGCGCCGATGGCTGTCGGTGAGCCTTCAAAAGCATGATCAGGATCAGTAACGCGAAGATAGTTGTTCGCGTTGCTTGAACCGTTATAAGTTTCATAGCTGTAATCAATTCTGAGAGAATGATCGCCGAAACGAACAGGTGAACCGTCTTCTTTGGAAACAACGGTTGCTTTCATTGATTCCTGATCGGTCAAAGCAGCATTCGGCCAGCAATAAAGAGGATAACCCTGCTCATAAAACCCGGCAGCCTGCTGAGCACTTGTTGTTCCGATTGATCTGTCAAATCTCGGCATATTATATGACGGGATATATGTCAGTTCACTGTTGCCCTCAGCCTCTTCTTTATCGGTTGTATATTCAAAGTCATACAAAACAACCGGAAGAGCGCCGATAACCGCTTTTATGGTTGTGCTGAGTTCTTCGTTATATTTGCATTTTGCAGTGATATAAGCCGTTGTTCTGACACCGTCAAGAGTTGTAAACTCAAGACCGCTGAATGTGCCGACGGTTTCGCCGAGGTCATTTCCCTCTTCGTCGGCAATTGACCAGATCAGGTCGCCGTCTTTCATGATTACGGGAACATTTTTATATTGTGCTTCAATTCCGAAATCGGTGGTTTGCTCAAAGCCCAGCGAAACATCATTTGACGGAATATAAAGCTCATCGGGAGAATGAATTTCAATTGTTGTTTCGCCGCAAACTTCACCGTTTGAAACATAATTGACGGTTACTTCACCCTCATTGGTGTTTGCAGTGAATTTTCCGTCATCTGTGATGGTTCCCATGGAAGCACTGCTTTCGCTGAGAACAAACTTTCCGTCTGCGGGAAGTTCTGCTTTGCCGCCTGCGGCGTCAACACCGATTGCCGAAAATTCAACAACGGACTGCGGTGTATAGATTGTGTCGGCAGGAGAAATGGAAGCATGGTCAAATTCGCCTGTTGCCGCAACCTCTGAATAAACAAAAATACTGGAAGAAACTTTTCTTTCAATTCCGTCTGAGGGGCTGTTTTTTACTGTAAGTTCGTCTGTACCCTCGCTCTTTGTGCAGAACGTTGCCGATCCGCCGCCGTCAAGATAAAGCGCATCAACACAACCGAGAGACTGCATAAGAAGCGCTGTTTCATGCAAGGTATATCCGACTGATTTCGGAGCCTGTCTTCCGTCTGATTCAAAGAAAACAACACTGCCGTCGGCTTTGATACCAACGCCTGCTCTGGGCATCTGGGTGTCGCCTTCAACATACGGCTGTTGAATTTCGCCGTTTCTGATCAGCCACAGCGGTGAGCCGATTGCTTCCTGAACATCGGTAAGCGGAACATTGCCGTCACGAAGAACAATGGAACCGTCTTTGAGAACTGCAAAATAGGGATTTCCGCTTGTCTGGTGAATAATGTTTCCGTTCATAACAAGCGCACCGAGCGGTTCACCGGTCTGCATGTTGAAATAGTCACCGTTCATTGCAAAAACGATGTTCTTTTTGCTTCCCTGTTTGTCGAGTGCTGCCTGCGCATATCTTGCCTGGTCTCTGACAGTACGCATGTTCCATTTGCCTTCCTGCATGCTGTAATCGTCATAGCCCGCAAGTATGCCTGTGTTGCTGCTTTTCAAAGAATCTGCGCTGATAACAGCAGCATAACTCTGATTCTGGTTGTTGCCCTCACTGTCAACGGTTGTCACTCTCTGTTCTTTGATACCGGGAGCAATGTTATACTCGGTAAAAGAAGTGAGAATTTTTCCGTCAGGTGCAGTGAAATCCGTTCCGCCTGCCGCACCGGCAAAGGTGAACGGAATGCATGTGATAACCATTAACACGGCCATCAGTACACTTAAAGCTCTTTTCATGTTTTGTTAAACCATCCTTTCCTTGCGTAACCGTTTCGGTTACCTATCTCCTTCGGCAGACATGCGAAAACTTTCATTCGATTTACGTCTGCCCGGGCACAAAAATGAGCAAAATTTCTGTGCGCCTGAAGCGCTCAAAAAAGAGCACATTGCAATAATATCAAAAATGAAGATAAAAAGCAAGCTATTTTAGTTAAAAAAAGGAATAAATATGTAAAATTTTAAAAATAAAAAAAGAAATTTGTAAATAAAACATTAACGTCTTCATAAATCAGTCAAAAACACGATTTCAACTAAAATATCAACATTTAATCGCAAAAGAGTTTCTATAATATTTTTTGTTCAATCAAGCTTCTGGATTTCATGATTAATTTTCTGAGTAATAAAAAACAGAACAGATTTATCTCTGCTCTGTTTTGTCAGCCGCAAATATATCTTTTAAAAATGCGACCCGCTTTTGAATACTTGTTTTAACCGTCTTGCTTTTCTGCGCCATATCATAGCCGTGAACCGTTCCTTTTGTTTCATAAACCACGGTTTCAACGCCTGCTTTTTCAAGCGCCTTTGCATAGGCGGCACCCTCATCGTGCAAGCAGTCAAACTCAGCGGTTTCAACATACGCTTTCGGAAGATTTTCAAGACTTTTTGCCTGCATTGGCGAAGCATATTGGGGCTTGCCGATGTTTTCTCCCGGCAGATAAAGCGCCCACATTTTCTTTGAAAGCCTGCTGTTCCAGACATAGGCGTCGTTATATTGTTTCATCGATTGTGTGTTCATTGCACTGTCCGTAACCGGATAAACAAGCATCTGACCGCAAAGCTTCAAAATGCCGCTGTCTCTTGCAATCAGAGCACAAACCGCGGCAAGATTGCCTCCGGCGCTGTCTCCCGCAACAGCGATTTTTGCTTTGTTGATTTTTAAACTGTCCGCATTTTCAGAAAGCCATCTGAGCGCATGATAACAGTCCTCAACAGCGGCAGGATATTTGTTTTTCGGCGCAAGGCGGTAATCGACCATCAAAACCTTGCAGGGTGTCTGAACACAGTATTGTTTGACCAGATTATAATGATAAGGCGCCGCATTATAGACAAACCCGCCGCCGTGAAAATAAACCAGCGCGCAGTCTGTCTCACAATTTTTCGGTTCATAGAAAAGCGCATTAAAATTTGAAGTTTCAGCCTCAATGCGCAGTTTCGTAA
>JBJFHW010000041.1:0-5754 GCA_051893965.1 Acutalibacteraceae bacterium | reverse complement strand
TGGCATTTTCTGTTTTTTCTTTTTTGCGTTTAATTGTGCTCCATTTTGAATGTCCTGACATTAAAAATCCACCAATCCTTATTTTATGCTTATTTGATTCTGCCGAAAAGGGCAGTAAAAATGATAAACTTACTCAGCTTCTGTTGTTTCGGCTTCTTCTTTTGCGGCAGTTGTTTCAGCCGTATCTTCTGAAGAGGTTTCTTCTTCGTCACTTTCTTTTTTGCTGCTTTTCCATGATTCGGGAATTTTGTCATAGCCGTAAATCTGAAGATTGCAGCCGAACATGTCATAATTGACGCTGTCGCTTGCGTTGTAAATCAGCTGAAGATAAACCTTGCCGTTTGTGCAGCGCCAGCTTGCCTGTCCGTTTGAAAGATTATAGTTTTCGGGAATTACGCCGTCTTCAACATATTCAAAGCCTGCTTCTTTGAGGTCTTCAATATATTTTACAAAGTGGTCGTAATTGTCATCGTTGATTTTGATGTTGCAGTTTGAATCAAACTGAGCCGAGGAAGTGTCGCCGTATTTATAAACAACAACGTCACTGAATGTTTCGTTTACATTTGAACTCCACTGAGAGCTGTCACCTTTTGCGCAGGAGGCAAACAGACAGAGAACGAGAACAAGACTTAAAATTACGGTTAATGTTTTTTTCATGGTTACATCTCCTTTTTATTTTATCCGCATGATACTCTATCACTTTTTTGATGTTTTGTCAATGTTTAGCCGACAGCTTTGAAAGAACCCACACTTATGCCGCCGGAAAAACTGCCGTCGGAATAAACGCCGCCGGAAGCTGTTCCGGTATGGCTTGTGTTCTTTAAAAAGTTATAAGTTTCGCCGCTTTGGAGCTTGTCGGAAGCGTAAAGAACGTTTGTGAAATTCTTTGAAGAAACAAAAGAAATGATCTGCGCATTGTTTTTGTCGGTTATGGTGACGGTGGTGTTTGCGCTGATATTGCAGTCAAACTGCAGATAAGCAACGCTTGAGTTCGTGATGCCCTGCGCCATGCGTGAATCACCGACTGCAAGCAAAGTTCCGCCTTTCAGTTCAAAGGAGCCTGCATAATCAACGGCGCCGTTGCCGCCGTCCTGCGAACCGAAAACCGTGAGATTTCCGCCGGTCATTTTTATGTCGCCGTTGGAATCAATTCCGTCGCCGTCAGCGTTAATGTTGATGTTTCCGCCGGTGATTTCAATCAGACAGTCTGAATCATATTCATCTGCGCCGCCCGGACCGCCGCGTCCGCCCGGTTTGCCTCCCGGACGCATTGCCGTTTTGTCCTGAGTGGTCTGCGCCTCGCTTTGGGTTTCGCTTTCCGACTGCGACGCGGCATTGATGGCATCGTCCGAGGATTTGATGCTGATATTGCCGCCGGAAATTTTGATTTTGCTTCCCTCAAGTCCCTCGTTGCAGCGGTTAACGATGATGTTGCCTGCGCTGATTTTCAGAATATTGTCGCTGTGAAACGCGTCGTCGTTTGTTTTGACGGAAAACGTGCCGCCCGTAATTTCCATATCGCCGCCGCAGTGGAAAGCATCGTCCACGCTGTCTGTTTTAAAGCTGCCGTTTGAAATGAGAAGATCTCCGGCTGCTTTGAACGCCTTTTGGGAGGAGGAAGCTTCGGAAACACTGCTTTCGGAATTTGAAGAAAAAAGCCCGAATCCTTTACTTGGTTTCTGAACGGCCGTTTCACTGGAGCCGCCTGCAACGTTTGCCGTGATATTGCCGCCGGAAATCTGAAGATTGCGTGTTGCCTGAACGGCATCGAGCTCACAGGTGAGATTCATCGTTCCGCCGCTTATGATAATGTCGCCTTTTTCGCTTTCGTCGGCGTTTGTGCGTATGGCGTCACCGCCGCAGTTTGCGGTGATGGTGCCGCCCGAAATTTCAATGCTGTCTTTTGCCCGGATAGCGTCGTCCGTGCTTGTGATGTTCAGCGTTCCGCCTTTCATCTGCAAATCGTTTTTGCAAAAAATGCCTTTGTTGAAGTTCGCGTTAATGTTCAGCGTTCCGTTTCCTTCAATCTGAAGATCGTCCTTGCTGTAAATGGCGGCGGTGGCATAGCCGCTTTCATCTTTCAGCTCTCTGTCCGCGTTGTCGGAAAGGATATTTTCGCTGTTTTCGGCAAGAATGATTTCGGTTTCTTTCGGTGAATTTTCAATATAAATCGGAGCGGTGGCCGTGCAGTGAATGTTTACGCCGTCGAGATAAAGCTTGACTTTTTTTGATTCGTCGGAGGAATTGACAAAAATGTGCCCGTCCGAAAGGGTGCCTTTAATGCTGTAGGTTCCGCTTTCGGTGATTGTCAGAACATTGGAAGCGAAAGTGGCTCCGTTTCCTTTGATGGTTGTGTTTTCGTTGTTTAAGATGACATAGGTGTCAATGGTTTCCTGCACGGCAGCCGAAGTTCCCGAAAGCCCGGTCGCCTCTTCGGTTACGGTTGTGCTTTCCTGAGAAACAATCGGCTTTGTTTCTTCGGTCTGGTTTCCGCAGGCATAAAGCGGTATTGTCAGAGCAAGCGTTACAAATAATGATGTGAAAATTCTTATAGATTTCTTTGCCATTGGGTAAGACTCCAGTATAAAAATTATATTTTTATAATATTTCAGCATTTTCCGCCGCTTTGGCGCAGGAAATTTCAAGGTTGCCGTTGCGGCAGCGAATGGCGTCAATCATTTCCTTTTCAAGCTTGCTGTCTTTAAGCTTAATTTCATAGGTAAGCTTAAAAAGACTGCCCATATTGGTTGTTTTCACACTGATGAGCTCATGCTCTTTTGTGAACTGCTCAAGAATTTCTTCAAGAACGTCGCTGTAATTGAGCGATTCGGGAATGGTGACATTGAGAACCTTCAGTTCGTTTCGGCGCTTCTGACCGAAGCCGAGATAAGAATAAAGAAAAAGAACAACAAGCATAATGGCCGTATAGATCACCGCAAAGGCGATATATCCCATGCCCGTTGCAAGACCGGTTGAAAGAGCGATGAAGATGGCACCGATTTCCTTTGCCGTTCCGGGAATGCTTCTGAATCTGACAAGGCTGAACGCGCCGGCAACCGCAACGCCTGCCCCGAGATTGCCGTTGACCATGATAATGATAATCTGAACCACGGCGGGAATCAGTGCAAGAGTGACAACAAAGCCCGATGAATAGCGTTTGCTTGTCAGCATATAGACGACGGCAATTGCCGCGCCGAGAATGAGTGAAGCCAGAAGGCAGATGAAAAACGATTTGGGTGTCATTGCGTCAGACAGAACCGATTGAAAAAGAACAGACATGTTTAACCTCCGAAATTTTTGCGTAAAGAGCAGAAATTTTTTTATTTGTAAACGCCGGAAAAATCTTTGTTTGCGGCGAAAGTTTTGTAAGCTTCTGCATATTTTGAATAAGACGCCGGATAAATCTTCAGCCTGTCAAGCGCATCGGTAAGCCAGAGCGGCATGGCGCCGATGCATTTGATTTCCAGCACCGACAGGTCTTTGTCAAGAAGAACGGTTCCGAAGTCGCCTTTTGCAAGGTCAAAATCAGTTGTGCGAAAGCGCACCGCGCTGTCAAAAGTCAGGCGAAGCTCGCGGTCGTCCCTGCCGTAATAGGCACAGCGGTCATAAAAAAGGCAGACCGCAGGGCGAATGTTCGGATAAAACGAGAAGAAATAATCAATTTCCCGAAGAATCTGACTGTCGGCGTTTTCGGGATATTCCCGTCTTACGGCATATTTTATACAGTCGCCGTAGCGCATGTTGATGCGTCGCTTATAGACAACGCCTTTATATTTTTTCTTCAGTTCAAGAAAAGCATTGCTTTGTTCGTCCGGTTTTCCGTAGGTGCGAATTCTCAGCTTTTCTTTATAGACGGGCTTTTCAATCGATTGCCTGATAAGGCGGTAATCGGGCGTGTCAAAATAGATGTTATAAAGTGTGCTTTCGCCGTATTTGTCGGGTACGATATATTGCGCACATGCCGAAAGCAGAGCCTGCCGCTGAGATGAAGTGACAACATATTTTTTTTCGTATCTTTTGAAGATGTGCTGAAACCCGTTTGAAGGACTCATGGAAGCTTATGCGTTCCTTTCTTTTCAAGAATCGGCTTTAATCAGCCTTGAAAACAATTTTAAAGGTGATGGAATTGGGCTTGGTGCTGACAGCGGAAATTTTCCCCTTGTTTCGCTGAACGTTAACCTGCGCAATGGAAAGGCCGATTCCGTAGCCGCCGGTTTCTCTTGCGCGCGAGCTGTCTGCGCGGTAAAACCGGTCAAACAGTCTGTCAAGCTTTTCTTTGGGAATGTCCTCGCAGTCGTTATACATATCAATGCAGATGTTCTTGCCGCTTTTATAAACGGAGATTTTGAAAATTCCGTTTTCGGTTGTGTATTTTGCGGCGTTGTCGCAGAGAATGGAAATCAGCTGACGGATCTCACTTTCGTTTGCGTTGAGCATGATGCCGTCGGTGATGTTATAAATGATGTTGATGTTGTTGGATTTGATTAAGGTTTCAAAGCTTTCGGCGGTTTCTCTGACCGCATCGCTGAGATTGAACGAAGCGGTTTTCGGCTTTGTGGTTTCTTCTTCAAGCTTTGAAAGGGTAACAAGGTTTTTAACAAGGCTGTCAAGACGAACGGTCTGATTTTTGATGCTTGTGATCCATTCGTTTTCGCCCTCGCACATTTCAAGCACATCGGCGTCTGCCGAAATAATGGCAATCGGTGTTTTCAGCTCGTGGCCTGCGTCCGTGATGAACTGGCGCTGTTTTTCAATGCTTTTTTCAACCGGCCGCATCGCTCTTTTTGAAAGGAAGCGAATCGGCATAATCAGTGCAAGAATACTGATTACGGCAATGAAAAACGAAACCGAGCAAAGCTTCATGGAGCTTTCCAGTTCACGCTGAGCGTCGATAAAAACCATGGTGGACTTGCCTGTGGCTTCATCTTTTGTGTAATAATAACGGTATTCATCAACAAAGCCGTAGCCGGGCTTTTTGTCATAAATTTGCGCGGCATATTCAAACGCCTGCTGGTCGCCGACAGCCGCAATGTTTTCCGTTGAAATGCTTGTTACAACATTGTCCTGAAGCTTAACAACAAAATATCTTGTTGAATAAGGTGTTTCAATGGTTATTTCAACCTTTTTGAACGGGTTGAAAAACGAATCGGCAAAGCCGTCGCTCTGGTGTTCTTCATAAGGGAAAATACCGCCGTTTTCGGAGATCAGATAAAGAATGTTCCTTAAATCCGAATCACGCTGAGCAATATTTATTGTGTTAACGGCAATGAGCTGAACCGAAACAATTGCAACAAGAGCCAGAAAAACAATTTTCATGAATCTGTGCTGCAGTTTTTTCAGCATTTGATTTCCTCCAGCGTATATCCGACACCTCTTGTTGCCTTGATTTCAAGGTTTGCGTTCAAAGAGGTGAGTTTTTTGCGAAGATAGGAGATATAAACCCAGACAACGTTGATTTCGGCTTCGGTTTCATAGCCCCAGATGCGTTCCATGAAATGTTCGGTTGAAATCAGTCTGCCGGGGTTGCTCATAAGCATTTCAATCATCTGGAACTCTTTGTTGCCGAGTCTGAAAGAGCCGCTTTCGGTTGAAAGCTCAAAGGTCTCTCTGTTGAGCGAAAGGTTGCCGAGCGTGATGACATTCGGAGAAAATTCGCTTTTTCTTCTTGTCATTGCACGGATTCTTGCAAGCAGTTCGCCCATGGCAAAGGGCTTTGTCAGATAATCGTCTGCGCCTGCGTCAAGTCCGGTTATT
>JBJFHW010000040.1:0-5780 GCA_051893965.1 Acutalibacteraceae bacterium | reverse complement strand
TTTTTATTTGACTGAATTTTAAACCGTAAGAAGTCCGGCATCAAGAACAAACTGTGAACCGGTTGCATATCTTGCCTTGTCGCTTGCAAGATAAGAAACAAGATTTGCAACGTCCTCTGGTTCAATCCACGGAACAGGCAGAAGATTGCCGGCGCTTGCTTCAGCAATTTCCTCGGGTGTTTTGCCCTCCATTGCGGCAAGTCCGTCGTTCATCGGCGTGTTAACCCCTGTCGGGTGAATGCTTACCACTCTGATGTTATACGGTGCAAGTTCAATCGCCCAGGCTTTCGTAAGGCCCGTGAGTCCCCATTTTGAAGCGGTGTAGTGAGAAAGTCTGTTTCCGCCGCGCAGTCCCATAACAGACGAATTGTTGATGATGACGCCCTTTTTTGCTTTCATCATAATCGGTGAAACTCTTCTTGTCACATTGAACGGACCTTTGAGGTTAATGTCAATCATGGCGTTCCATTCTTCGTCCGTCATTTTGTCAACGGTTGCATAAGCGCAAATTCCGGCATTGTTAAACAGAATGTCAATTGTGCCGAATTTTTCAACCGTTGCATTGACTGCCGCCGTGACAGCTTTGTCATCTCTGACATCTCCGACGCAGGCGATTGCGTCCTGACCGAGCGCCTTGATTTCTTCAACAAGGCTGTTGAGCTCATCGTTTGTTCCGAATTCATATTTCGGATATTCAATTTTGCTTGCAACATCGAATGCGGCAATGTTTGCGCCCTGCCTTGCAAGCTCAAGTGCAACCGCACGGCCCTGACCGTGAGCCGCTCCGGTTATAAAAGCAACCTTTCCACTGAAATCTCCCATTTTATTCATCTTCCTTTGTTTTTAATTTGTAATTATACAAGACCTCGTCAAGAGGTACTTTTGCAACGGTGTTGAAAAGATTTGTTGCATACATGATTCCCGCAAAAGCAAAAAGCAAAACGATTTGTTCTTCCGTGAACTTTGCTTTCAGGTCGTCATAAATATAATCGGGTATGCCGTGAGGATTGACACAAATAGACTGACCGAGCTCCATCAGAAGCTTTTCGGTGTCAGAAAGAGACGGATTGTCAGGATCATCACCCGATTCAATGAGTATCTTTCTGAAAAACGAACCGCAGACCAGGCAGTCGTTCCCTTTTGAAATTGCATAAGAGAACAGGCAAAGTGCGCGTTCGCCCGTGAAAGGCACAATCAGGTCATAAAGCGTGTACCACTCCATATAAGCCTTGAAAGCAGGTACGCTGTGAAGAAGCGTTTTCTTCATGTTTGTAATTCTGCCGTGCTTTGCGATCTGGTCGTCAAACTCCTTTTTGACCTCTTCGCTCGCTGTGTCGTAATCCATCATTGATAAATAACTCACAATATGTTCACCTCGTATTTTTAACCGCCGAAAAGCGGGCTTTTATTTTTTCAGGCGCTTGTCACACTTGACTGCAAGATGTGTGCCGACGCTCTGGAAAATCTGAACCATAATAATAAGCAAAATGACCGCAACCACCATCGTCAGATATTTATATCGGTAATAGCCATAATTGATTGCGATTTTTCCCAGTCCGCCGCCGCCGATGATGCCGCTCATTGCGCTGTAACCGAGAATGGTTGTGATGGCAATGGTTGCGTTTGAAATAAGCGACGGTATGCTTTCGGGAATCATCACCTTGCAGATAATCTGAAGCGGTTTTGCGCCCATGCTTTGCGCCGCCTCAATGATGTTTGGGTTAACTTCCCTGAGACTGCTTTCAACCAATCTTGCAACAAACGGGAAAGCGGCAATCACAAGCGGAACAATAACTGCCTTTGTTCCGACAGTCGTTCCCACAATCAGCCTTGAAAGCGGAAAGACCATAATCATAAGAATCAGAAACGGGATTGAACGAAGCAGGTTAATGATAACATTCAGCACACTCATCACAGGCTTCGGAAGCGGAAGCACGCCGTTTTTGTCTCCCGCAACAAGAAGCACGCCGAGCGGAAGTCCGAGCACAATGGCAAATGCGGTGGAAAGCACGGTCACATAAAAAGTTTCCCAAATGGCAAAGGGAATTTCGGTTTTGACAACGTCCCATGCAAACTGAACGGATTCGCTTGCAAAAATTCCGTCAAGCATTCTGCTGCACCTCCTCGGCTGTGATTCCCTCACAGGTTTTCAAAAATTCCAGCGCTTTTTCATACTGACTGCCCTCGGGAACGCCGATAAGCATACTGCCGAAAGCATGAGAACCGATTGTTTTGGTTGACGCGCTTAAAATGTTTGCCATAATTCCGTATTCGGTCGCCATATGGGCAATCAGCGGCGTTTCCGTGTTTGATGAGCCGTTGAAAACAATGCGGATTATTTTTTCACCGTCCGACGCCGAAACGGGTTCTTCTTCCCCACCGGGATAAACCAATCTTTTTGCCGCGTCTGACTGCGGATTTGAAAAAATCTGGGTTGTCTCACCCTCTTCAACAACAACGCCGCCGTCAAGAATGGCAACATTATTGCATATTTCTTCAACAACGCTCATCTGATGCGTAATCACAATTACGGTGATTCCGAGCTTTTTATTAATATCTTTAATCAGTTCAAGAATGGCATGGGTTGTGTTCGGGTCAAGTGCGCTCGTGGCTTCATCGCAAAGCAGAACTTTCGGGTTTGTTGCAAGCGCTCTTGCAATGGCAACCCTTTGTTGTTGTCCGCCGGAAAGCTGAGCCGGATAAGACATCGCTTTATCGGGCAGTCCGACGGTTTCAAGAAGCTCCATTGCCTTTTTCTTTGCCTGCGATTTTTTCACGCCCTCAAGTTCCATCGGGAAGCAAACATTTTTCAGGCAGTTTCTTTGCATCAGCAAATTGAACTGCTGAAAAATCATGGTGATATTTCGTCTTTCCTGACGAAGCTCCTTTGCCGAAAGCGCCGCCATATCTTTGCCGTCAATGACAACTGTGCCCGAAGTCGGTCTTTCAAGCATATTGATGCAGCGCACCAAGGTGCTTTTTCCGGCGCCTGACATTCCGATAATTCCGTAAATATCGCCGTCATTGATGGTCAGATTGATATTTTTCAGCGCTTCGACCGTTCCGTCCGCTGTCTGAAAAGTTTTGCAGAGATTTTTAATTTCAATCATTTTAATTCTCCGTTATGATCTATGATAAAAAGGATTTTGCTTTGTTATATAATATATATTTTTAAATTTCAAATTTTAATCATCAGCCGGATTCTTGGCTTGCTTCTGATGACTGAAATTTAAAATTTAATGCGGGTATTTCGCAAGGAAAAAACAAAAATCTTTTGCACATGGTTTATTACGCGGCATAAAGATGAAAGTTTATTGTTATCTGCTGCGCGTGAGCATGCAGGCGGTGCCTGCCGGACATTGTCCGCCGGGCGGTGCCCGCCCATATTAGGTGGGTGCCGACTGTCCGAAAAGGCAACCGGCACCCGATCATTTTATTTTCGTTATTTTATAAGGTCAAGCGAGGTCTGCTTGCCGCCGTAAACTCCCATCGGTTCAACGTGAATTCCTGCAACGGAAACAAGGTGCGTTCCGTTTTCTGCATTGAAGTCGTCAAGATACGGAACATGCTGGAAATAGTTCGCGTCAATTTCACCGCTTTCAACAACGTTGTTGGGCTGAATATAATCAGTATATTCAACAATCTTGAGCGTGATGTCTTTTTCTGCAAGAGTCTCTTTTGCAATTGCAAGAATTTCTGCATGCGGTGCCGGAGAAGCGGCAACGGAAATGGTCTCACCCTTGAGTGCGTCATAATCAACACTGCTGTCAAAGCCGTCACCCGGATTTTCAACAACGCTTACAACCGAACCGCTGTATTTTTCTGAAATGAAGTCTGCAATTTCCTTGCTTTCAAGAGCAGCTGCAAGAGCCTTGATTTTATCTGTGTTTTCGTTGCCCTCTTTTGTGACAAGAACATTTACATAATCGGAAGCGGAGCCCTCAATGGCAAGAGACTGTTCAACCGGATTGAGACCTGCTTCAATTGCATAGTTTGAATTGATGACCGCATAGTCAACGTCCTGAAGAATGTTCGGAACCTGAGCTGCTTCCACTTCTTTGAAAGTGATGTTGTGCGGATTTTCCGTGATGTCTTTTACGGTTGCTGTGATGCCTACTGAGCTGTCAAGCTTGATGATTCCGTTTGCTTCAAGCAGAAGAAGGGCACGCGCTTCGTTTGTTGTGTCATTCGGAACGGCAATTACGAATTCCTGGTCGGTTGTGTTTTCGTCTGTTTTACCTGAGCAAGCTGCAAAAGCAAAAACGCTTGCAATAATCAGAGCAACAGCGAGTACGATTGAAATTTTCTTTTTCATTTTTCATTACTCCTTTGTATTTTTATTTAATAAGGTAAATATGCTTGTTTAATTATAAGATTTATTAAAGGTGATGTCAATAGCCGCGGCATAATTTTGAAAACCGCTCACATTCGTCCCTTTCTGAAATTTGCCAGAATCAACTGATGAAACAAATTGCTCATTTTAAATTCCTCTCTTTTGTAAAATATATCGTTTTCCCAAAATAAAAAAACGGTGAAAGTCTTGCGCCTTCACCGAAACTCTCTTTTTTAAAAGAAGTTATTTTTCGGAAACAGCGCAGTAAAATAAGTCGCAGCACATCATGCAGCGGCACATCATCATATCGGTTGAAAAAACAGTGCTGACAAATTTCATAACGCTTGTTTCCTTTCGTTTTATTTTGTGATACGAAGTATATCATATATAACCTATGTTGTCAATAGGTTTTTAGGAATTTTTTGTAAAAATTTTTTTAATCAGAACGGGTCAAAAATGAACCTTTTATGCTATGATTTCGTATATGATAGCAGACACCGGAACAGAAAATTATCAAAGCGCTTTTCTCATTTACAGAAATGACACAGGATATTCCGTACAGATTTCCGATGTCAACAGCGGAATGCTGAAAAAGACATCGGTCAACTTTAATTTTATCCAAGACGATGAGATTGATGCCGATTGCTCCGTTTCATTTTTTTGCATTGAAACCAAAAGAGGTGCCGTGCTCGGAGATGTCACCGATATAGACGGCAAAGAAATAAATTATATCATAGACGCTCAGGATCCGGCCGTCAATCTGTTTTCGTTATATCAAAAAAATGTTGTTTCGCAAACCCAGCCCGTTTGCCTTTATCTTGAAGTGGAGGTTCCCGAGGAAACCGAAAACATTGAAAGCATAAGCTGCACCCTTTTTCTTGACGGAGAAGCCGTGCAGACCGAAGCAACGCAAAGCGCCGACGGCGCAAGCTTTACCGGCACGGCCGCATTCGCTTTCAGCCCCGACGATTATGAATTTGATTCGTTTTCGTTCAGCGCAATCAATACAGACGGAAAAGAAGTCTATAAAAGCAAAACATTCAAAACGGACGGCGATGAAACACTTCATTTTAAGCTGATAACGCAAGAAAGCGGCGAGCTTGCCGCCGTATCCGATGAATAAAAAAATCTCCGGTTAATCATTCGATTAGCCGGAGACTGTTTTTGTCTTATATAATTTTTAAACTTCAGACAGTTTATAAATACTCAAATTTACGGTGCTTTGATGTTTTTCAGAGGTTGTCTTTATACTTGCTTCCCGTTTCACGCACAAGTCTGATGAACTCGTTGTCAAGTTCGGTCAACTTATAGCCCTTGCGGTAAATCAGAACATCTTTATAAACTTTGCCGATGCCCTTGCACTTTTTTTCAACAAGGTCATATTTTTCCATGACTTCCTGTGAAAGCGGAGACATCCACATAAAGGTTGTGTGCACTTTTGAAAGAA
>JBJFHW010000039.1:0-5798 GCA_051893965.1 Acutalibacteraceae bacterium | reverse complement strand
ATCAGAAAGTTATGGTTTATGACCTCGGCGGCGGTACTTTCGATGTTTCCATCATTGAAATGGGCGACGGCGTTCAGGAAGTTCTTGCAACCGCAGGTAACAACCACCTCGGCGGCGACGACTTTGACCAGAGAATCATGGATTGGCTTGTTAACGGCTTTAAGGCTGAACAGGGCATTGATCTTCGCGGCGATAAAATGGCTATGCAGAGAATCAAAGAAGCCGCAGAAAAGGCAAAAATTGAACTTTCGGGCGTAACCACTTCAAACATCAGCCTGCCGTTCATCACAGCAGATGCAACAGGCCCGAAACACCTTGAAACAACTCTTACAAGAGCAAAATTCAACGAGCTGACAGCTGACCTTGTTGAAGCAACCATGGGTCCCGTTCGTCAGGCAATGAGCGATTCGGGTCTTAACACAAGCGACATTGACAAAGTTCTCATGGTCGGCGGTTCTTCAAGAATTCCGGCAGTTAACGATGCCATCAAGAAATTCATGGGCAAAGAACCGTTCAAGGGCATCAACCCCGATGAATGTGTTGCCATCGGCGCTTCCCTCCAGGCTGGCGTTCTCGGCGGCGATGTTAAAGGCCTTCTTCTTCTTGACGTTACTCCGCTTTCACTCGGTATTGAAACCATGGGCGGCATCAACACAAAGGTTATTGAAAGAAACACAACCATTCCCACAAAGAAGAGCCAGATCTTCTCAACAGCAGCAGACAATCAGCCCTCTGTTGAAGTTCATGTTCTTCAAGGTGAACGTGAATTTGCAAAAGACAACAAGACGCTCGGTATCTTCAGCCTTGACGGAATTATGCCGGCACGCCGCGGTGTACCGCAGATTGAAGTTACTTTCGATATTGACGCAAACGGCATTGTTCATGTTTC
The DNA here is from genome assembly GCA_051893965.1 of Acutalibacteraceae bacterium. Taxonomy (GTDB): domain Bacteria; phylum Bacillota; class Clostridia; order Oscillospirales; family Acutalibacteraceae; genus UBA6857. The sequence goes on along the minus strand of JBJFHW010000039.1, from coordinate 4,909 downwards.
CGCAAAGGATCTCGGAACCGGAAAAGAGCAGTCCATTTCCATCACTTCTTCAAGCAACATGTCTAAAGAAGACATCGACAAGGCAGTTAAAGAAGCTGCACAGTATGCCGAAGAGGACAAAAAGCGCCGTGAAGAAATCGACACAAGAAACGAAGCTGACCAGCTTGTTTATCAGTGTGAAAAAATCATTTCCGAAGAGGGCGACAAGTTCGACGCAGCAGACAAGAGCGAGCTTCAGTCCAAGATTGATGCGCTCAAATCTGCACTCAGCGGTCAGGACATGAACATGATCAAAAACGAAAAAGAAGCTTTGCAGCAAACTTTCTATAAGATCTCCGAAAAGCTTTATCAGCAGGCTGCAGCAGCACAGGGTGCACAAGGCGGTCCTCAAGGCGGCGCACAGGGCTTTAACCCCAACGATTTTGCAGGCGGTGCACAGCAGGGTAATCCTCAGCCGAATGACGGATACACCGACGCAGGCTATACCGATGCAAACTTCACAGATGCTGACTGATAAGCCGGCAAAGCTTTTGGCAGCATAGCTTTTATTTGATTATCAAGCACACAGAACCGAAAGGAAAAAGGATAAATGGCAGAAAATAAACGCGATTACTATGAAGTCTTAGGTGTGAGCAAAGATGCTTCTGCCGATGAAATAAAAAAGGCGTACAGACAGTGTGCAAAAAAATATCACCCCGACTTAAATCCGGGTGACAAGGAAGCCGAAGCAAAATTCAAAGAAGCCAACGAGGCTTATGAAGTGCTTTCCGATGAACAGAAAAAAGCCCGCTATGACAAATACGGTCATGCGGGCGTTGACCCGAACTTCGGCGCCGGCGGCGGTGCCGGAGGTTTCGGCGGCTTTGATTTTGGTGATGCTTTTGACCTCGGTGATCTTTTCGGCAGCTTTTTCGGCGGCGGATTTTCAGGCGGCCGTCAGCAGAACCCGAATGCGCCGCGCAAAGGCTCAACCGTTCAGGCAAGCGTAACGCTTTCTTTTGAAGAGGCGGCAAAGGGCTGCAAAAAGACCATTAAGATAAATCGAATCGACACCTGCTCAGAATGCGGCGGAACAGGCTGTGCAAAGGGCACAAGCCCCGAAACCTGCTCGCAGTGCGGCGGCAGGGGACAGGTCACGCAGCAGCAAAGAACACCGTTCGGTGTGATGAGCTCCACAAAACAGTGTCCGTCCTGCGGCGGCAGAGGGAAGATTATCAAAAATCCCTGCCCCAAATGCCGCGGAACCGGCTTTGAAAGCAAACCCGCAACCGTTGAGGTAAACATTCCCGCCGGTATTGACGACAGGCAGGCTCTCAATGTCAGCGGTGCCGGAAACAAGGGCATCAACGGCGGCCCGACAGGCGATTTGCGCGTTAACGTTAACGTCAGACCGCACCCGTTCTTTGAACGCGACGGCTTTGACGTCTGGTGCGATTTCACCGTTACTTATGCACAGGCTGCACTCGGTGACACAGTATTTATTCCGACACTTGATGGCAAGGTAAAATATGAGCTTCCCGCAGGCACACAGCCGGGTGAGGTATTCCGCTTTAAAAACAGAGGTATTCAGCAACTCGGCGGCAGAGGCAGAGGTAACCAGTTTGTCAGAATTGTTGTTGAAGTTCCGAAAAACCTTACCTCAAAGCAAAAAGAGCTTTTGAAAGAATTTGACAAGACGCTCACGAACAAGCCCAAGAACAATGTTGATGACGGAAAAACCGTTGGCGAAGAAAAGCGCGGATTTTTCGATAAATTCAAATTATAATCGGTTGCAAGGCAACACCAATCCCCGTGCAAGGTTAGTTGACAATTTTGACACGACTGCCCGAGCAAAAAAAATGATATAATTACTCCCGTTCAGGTCGGCACAAATTTTGTGCTTTCTGTGAACGGGAGTTTTTGTTTGATAAATATACCGTGCGCCTACCGGAATCCGTTTATGAAATTGCCGTAAAATCCGGTCGTCCGAGGGTGGCTTGGTTATGTACTGACTTTTCCACGCGGTGGATTTGTGAAGATTATCGCTTTCTGTCCCGCGTAAAAACCAATTTCTAACTCTTTACTTTTGCGCTCATGCGCGCGTGAGAGAAGTCGCCTTGCGACCACTTCATTTCTTTTCGCAAAGAAATGAAGCAAAGACGCGTTCAAAGGAAACCCTTTCAATCGCCTTTCCTTTAAAAATTCTTTCCTGAATGACCGAAAAGGTGCTGCCGCCCCTTTTGGAATTCCCTGCACAGCCGATAACGGATATTTTTTAATTTAATGAGTTCAACAATGAAAACTTTCTGAAAACATCATTCTGACGATTATATCGTCAGGCACAATTATAAAGATGAAACTTTCCTTTTTTATGAGGTAAACGAAAAGCCCATAGACGCTTCCCCATTTGGTTGACAGTGCCTGACCCTCTTAAACACTGCCTTTAGAACAATCTTTCTTTAGCGTTTTCGACCCGTAATTTTTGCCACAGGCAAAAATTCGGCTGAGAAAGCGCGTACACCTAAGCGCTTCTTTCCACCCTTTCTTTCGCGTTTGAAAGAAAGGGTGTGCCCGCGCGGCATGAGCGCAAAAGTAAAGAGTTAGAAATTGTTTTTTGCGCGGGCTGAGAATGAAAAATTAATTCATTCTGCCCCGCGTGAGCATGCAGGCGGTGCCTGCCGTGAGCATGCGGGTGCTACCCGCCAAATTATAGTTTATGGGTGAACGCTCCCTCAGTCACTTCGTGACAGCTCCCTCAAAGAGGGAGCCAAGTGTCAACGACCGGAAAGAAGAGCAATTTTGCCTCCCTCGTTGAGGGAGGTGGCACGGCTTCAGCCGTGACGGAGGGAGCGAAAACAGCGAAACAACTTATAATTTGTATCATTATTAAAAAAACTCCCGCCGAAGCGGGAGCATTATTCTCTATTTTAGCGTCCGAAGCCACCGAAACCACCGAAGTATTCATCAAAGAAATCTTCAAAGCTTGAGGCTCCGCCATAATCATATTCACCGGAAGATGCTACCGTTGTTTCCTCTTCCGTCAAGTCGCCCTTGTCTTCAACAAGAGTGATCGTAACATCAAAGGTTTCCGTCTGATAAGAGCGGTTATCCACACGGCAGAGCGTAAGAGTGAGCTGATCTCCGACTGCTCCGGTGTTAATTAAATCAAGCAAAACGTCTGAAGTATCCATATCTTGTCCGTTTACGGCAATAATAAGATCTCCTACCTGCGCTTTGGTGTTTGCAAGTGAGCTATCTTTTGAAATGCCCGAAATAACAAGTGAACCGGCAGGAAGATTTTTGATTGCAACAACCATGCTGTAAACCTGATAGTTATCAACGGAAGCATACTGAATTCCGAGTTTCGGTCTGTTCGGAACATAGCCGTATGCAATCAGATTATCAACAACCGATTTTACGGTTGCAACAGGAATGGCAAAGCCCATACCTTCATAATCTGTTGCGGCAATTTTCGAAGAATTGATACCGATAACCTGACCGGCACTGTTAACAAGCGCGCCGCCTGAGTTACCCGGATTAATTGCAGCATTGTGCTGAATACATGTCATGGTATAAGTTCCGCTGACAGAACGGTCAATTGCAGAAATGATTCCGTTTGTCATGGAACCAAAATAATCAGAACCACCCGGATTGCCGATTGCATAAACAGTTTCACCGACTTTGAGCGTTGAAGAATCGCCGAATTCGGCAACAGGAAGATCCGTTGCTTCCACTTTAAGAACGCCGATGTCGGTTCTTGAATCGGTAGCAACCAGTTCCGCTTCATATTTTTTGCCGTCAAGTGTACTTACTCCGTAAGTTGCGCCGTCTTCATTAATTACATGAGCGCAGGTAATAACATAAGTATATTTTCCTGTGGAATCAACACCCATAACAACGCCGGAACCTTCTCCCGAAAGCTGTCCGCCCTGATAAGTCATAACACCGACAACGCTCGGACGAGCTTTTTCAGCAACATCAACGGCAGAAAGGGATTCCAGATTTGAACTGTCAGTTGTTGAATACTGAAGCTGATTGTTACCTGCCGCTGCAGTTGTTCCGTTATCAACGGCACCGTCCTGAGAAGATACCGTTGTCTGAGCACCGGAAGGATTTTTCGTTGACGGTCTGAGAGCAGAAATTGCAAAAACAACTCCGATTGCAACAACAAGAACAATGACAACTGCGGCAATCAGTTTGCCTTTTGAAGATTTTTTCTTCGGTCCGTTAGGTCCGCCTGGCTGCGGCGGCACAAAAGATCCGTTTGTATTCTGAAAATTATAAGGCTGAACAGGCTCTCCCGGATTCGGATTTGTGTAATATCCATATTGACCGTTCTGACTATCCTGTTGGTACGGTTGATTGGTATTCTGATAGCCATATGAAGTGTCGTCAGGATTTTGTGAACCGTAAGTATTCTGATTTCCTGAATTGTGCGGTTGGTTGTAATATCCGCTGTCCGGTGTCTGATAGCTGTAGGCAGAGCCTGAATAAGCGTTGTCATTCGAATCGCTTTGAGGCTGAACCGGTGAATAATCGTCGGCATTCTGTGCGTTTGTGTTTGGTTCATCTTGCGAAAAAATATCGTTTTCCGAATCAAAACCGTTTGTGTTGTTTTCAAAATTATCTGACATATACTTATGCCCCTTTCCGGGATTTTTTTATCACCGATATGTAACATCAGCAGATACATCCGAGAACATATTTACTAATATCTGTATCGGTTGTTTATAGACATTTGTTATATTACAAAGCTTACTGCTTATCACTAAAAAAAACTTAAAAATAATCTTCAAATTAACTTAAATTTGTTATTTTAGACTTGAATTTTCTATATCTGATTTCAACACCGGTAACGGTTATTTCATCAATATCTGCATCAATTGTTTTAGCGATATAAAGGCTTCCGGTTTCTTTTTGTGTGAAACAC
>JBJFHW010000038.1:0-5823 GCA_051893965.1 Acutalibacteraceae bacterium | reverse complement strand
TATTCCTTTTAAATATGCTCCGGATTTTATGAGATTGCTTTCAAACTCGGATGAATCAGCTGCTATAAAACTGTTCATTGCATCTTTCATCTTTTTGTTTGAAGTATCCAATGAGGCATTTTCAAAAAGTTCTTTCAATGTATCGGAAAACTCTCGATAAGCATCAACCGCACTCGCATATGACATGGAATTGCGTATTCTGTTGACCATATCGGCACCGGTATTAAAAATCGATATCATATTGCCTGTGAAATTATATGCCGAATACAGTTCCTTTATTGTTCCGTCATCAAACATCATTCCGAGAACCTTATTAAGAACTCTGTAATCATTGCTCTCATATGATGCGCCTTCAAGGATTTTTTCAATCTTGTTTTTGTTCAGTCCTTGTGTGTAGGAAGCATATTTATCCAGCATAACCGCATCGGAAATTGCTGAAGTCCATTTTTTGACGCTGGAAAAATACTTTTCTTTCTGTATTTTCTCATATCTTGAATATGTGCTGTCTTTGAGAATGAAATCACACAGAACAAGTTCACAATAATTTGTGAAATAATCAAGTTCGATGAACTGATCCCATTTCTTTTCAAATGATTTTCCGGCTTCTGTTCCGATATCGATTGAAAACGGAGTGGCAATGGCCGTATATCCACCGGATGACAAGAAATCAAGATGTTCTTTTACAAAATCATCTTCGGAAATATACACCGGTTTGTCTCCCATTGTGACAACCTCTATTGAACCGGCATAATCTTCATCACAGTCTATAATTGCTCTGTTGAAATATCCCAATGCCCCGTTTGTCTTCAATCCCTTAGCCTCAAATTCATATACAAGAGAATCGCCGGGCGCAAGCGTGTCAACAGGTGAAATAGGAGAATAATCATACAGATCCGTAGTGCCGTCGGAATGATCCACTCTTATACGCAAGGGCAAAATATAGGCATTCTTTATGGCTGCTTTTTCATCATCTGTAAGACTTTCTGTGTTTTCTCCCTCCGCCTGAAGATATTCAATGAGCTTATCTGTAATACCGCCGACATTTATTATCGGATTATAAACATTCACATCACGCTGGTTTATAAGCATAATATTGAAAAACAAAGAGCCGTCATCTTCAATAGTATCCTCAACCTCAAAACGCAGCTTAACACTGTCGGTTCCGTAAACATGAACAGAATTATCAGCTTTAAAGGTTGCACTTACCGGTACATTGAAAACATCAAGATTGCCGGAGAATGAAGATGTGAGATTATATGTTCCTTCCTTATCACCCCTGAGAATCCATGTTTCGCTTGATGAGCTCTGACCCGGAATGACGCTGCTTATGGGACTGTTTTTGACAACCGTAAGACCATCGGGTACGTTTATGTCGGCTGAGCAATCAACAATGTTGAAGCTTTCAGCGGCGTTGTTGAAAATGGTCAGTGTTGCATTGAAAAACTGCTTCAAATAAGATGCTGTGCAATCAATGGCAGCAACAGCTATAATCTCTTCGTTTCTATCGTTTGGTATATATGAAATGCTGATAGGTTTATAATTAGAATTGTTTGTTTTGAAATCATAATCGTCTATCTTGAAAGAAATGATCTTGGTATCATTTCGGATATATGTAACAGGTATTTTTTGTTCTCCGTAAATTAATGTAACACTTACCTGATAAGTCTGCTGATTTGCCGGATCTGAAACATCTATTCCTGCGGCAACTATTTCATCAAGCGTCATTTCGGTTACAGTGAATTCACCGCTGATTATATTTTCCTCTGTAATATTAAGAACTGTATCCGTTACACTGGCTGAAAGAACAGTAACTTCTTTTGTTACAGGAAGATAACCTGTTTTATATGCGCCGACAATATGCTTTCCGACAGACAAAACTGCAGATGCATATCCGTTGGAATTTGTATATACAACCTGTTGATTATCCTGTCCCAAATCAAAATATACAGGTATAGAGGCGACACCGGAGCCGGATTCATTTACTACTCTGATTCTGGAAGTACCCAACATATTTCTTTCATTTACAGTAACTGATTTTGATGCAGTTTTTGATACGCCATTCACATCAGTCAGGGTAAGTGATACAGTGTAAGTTCCTGCCTGCTTATATGATTTGGTCGGATTTGCTTTAACTGATGTTGTACCGTCACCGAAATCCCAAAGATAGGCTGAAATATCATAATCATGAACAGAAGACGCTGATGAGAAAGTTTCTGACACACCTGCTTCGATGTATGATACACAATCTATTACAGGACTAATATTCGGTTCGGATTCTATAACGAGAGAATCCGTATAATAACTTTTACTGTTTCCGTAATTATCGTATGCATCAATTCTGTATGTGTAGGTACCCGCATCAAGCGTGTTGATTACACTGTAATACCTGCTTGTCGAAACGCTTCTTGTTGCAACAGCAGAATAAGAACTGCCGTCCTTGGATTTATAAATCTTGAATCCGGACAAATCACTTTCGCCATCATCATTCCAGCTTACAGTTATTGTCTTATCGCAAAGAACAGCTGAAAGATTGGTAACTTTCGGTGCAGTTTTATCAACTTTTAAAGTCCTGTATGAATAAGAAGATGTGTAACCGGATACATCTGTGCAATACGCTCTGATATTGATCACAGTTGCGGTGTCATATGTGCTCAAATCAACAGATGTTGAAACTGTCTTATAATAATTTCCGATTCCTGAAAAAGTTTCAAGTGTTGTATATTCGTCCTCATCTGAGAGCTTATATTCAATGGTAATCGTGCTCAACTCATTGTTATCCTTTGCAAGCACACTTACAATATTTGAACTTGGGCTTAAAGATTCTCCATCGGACGGACTGATTGAAACGATTTCCGGTTTTTCCTCATCACTCAATGCAGAAGCAAACACAATTTGTGAATACGCACTGAGATTTCCGGCGGTATCGTTTACTGCAAGCTTATAATAATAGACCTTGCCTCGTTCAACGGAACGATCATAATAATTAATTGTATTTATTGAGGAAGAAAGCAATTCGTAAGTTCCGTTTTCCTCTTCAGAGCGATAAAGCGAGTACTTTGCAAGATCACTTTCACTGCCCTGTTCCCAACTGATACCGATATATCCGTCATATCCGACTGCCGAAACGTTTTCCGGAGAAAGCGGTGCCGTATGGTCGATGTAATATTCAACATATGCCGCAGTTTCACTTTCGTCCGAAACATTTCCAAAGCTGTCTGTGGCAACGGCACGAACAAATAAGCTTCCTTCTTTTTCACCGCTTACATCAATTTCAGCCGAACAAGTTGCAGATGATTTTGAACTGAATGTTTCTGTATAAACTGTTGTCCATGCCTCTTTATCTTCCGAAATTTGAATTTTGATTTCGGATATAGAGTAATCGTCCTTTGCGGTGGCGGAAAACGGAATGATACCGCTGTATCTTGCAGGTATGGGCGACAGTTTTGTAATTGTCGGTGCCGTTTCATCAGCAGTGGTCGAAATTGTATAATCATCGGAATATTCGCCAATGTTACCGAGTTGATCGTATGCAGCCACTCTGAATGTATATTCTGTGTCCGGAACAAGTGAAGAAACATTATAACCGATTGTCGACACAGACGATGCTATTGTTTTATAGGTGTCGCCATCTTTTTGCTGCAGCCTGTATCCGGCTCTGTCTGCATCGGATACATCTTTCCATTTCAGTGTAAGCTTAGTATCATAAACAACAGTTGCAGTCAGTTGCTCAACTTTTTCCGGCGGTGTGTTATCAATAAGATATGTTCTTGTTATCTTGTCAGATACATTACCTTCTTTATCAGTGGCCGTGAAAACAAAGTTATATGTACCATCGCTCAAAGAAGCAGTATCAAAAGCATAGCTAAAGTCGCATGAACATTCCATAAGATCGCTTGTTACAACAACCGTTGATTCTTTATCTGTGCTGTTTATATATTCAATCGTATATGAAACATAAGACATATTATCGGTTGAATTGACTTTGAAAGTTATTGTCTTGTTGAGTTTTGACATATTCGCCGGTGTGGCAGATGTGATTTCAGGCGGCTGTGTATCTCTTTCGGGCGTGCATGAAATTTCTTCGGAATATTCTCCGGGAATATCCCCTTTGACAGCCATAATTTTGTAGGTATATTCTGTATCTGCGTCAAGCGGAGAATCAATATACGAAAGTGTGTTTCTTGATGTAATTGTCTTAATTAAAGAATATTCTTCATTGGCTGTTTTTCTGTAAATTTTGTATCCGGTAACTGACGCTTCCGGAGATTTAAGCCAAGAAAGGCTGATTTGATACGCGCCTGCAATGGCCACAAATGATTCAACGGGTTGAGCCGGATCAATAACCGTATAGCTGTCACCGCAGCGTGAACAGGTGTAAAGCGTATATCCGTCATTCTCTTCATCTTTTTCAAAATGCTCAGTCACATAATCATGTCCGAGGGGGTCAACAATATTATCCGTATAAGATTCGCCGCAGACAGAACAGGTATATGTTGTGTATCCGTCTGTTATGCAGGTTGGGTCTGTTACCGAAACTACTGAATAATTATGTGCAGCAGCCTCAAAAACAGTTGTTACCGATATATCCTCTTGAATATTTGTTGTTTCGTCCGACCAGCCTTTGAAGATATAATGATAATTATCATCAGCTGATTTTGTAGGTGTCTTTCCGCTGTAAACTGCATCTGAACCTGATCTGACTGTTTGGGTTTGAAGAATTTTATTATTTTCATCCAGCCAGGTAACATTATAATATATCAGCTCAGTTTTGTTGTAAACGGCATAATAATCAACGTCTGTTAAAGCCAAAGAGCCGTCAACAAACGTATCACCATCGGAACATTCAAAATGATCAAAAGTGTATTCATAAGAATCGTCTGTGTAAACTTGTGTTGCGTCTGCATTTGTTACTCTGATCGCATCACCGTGATTATACTGATCGTCCTGATCGTTAATCTGTGTGCCGTCATAATCAAAGAATCTGACGGTGTAAACAGCGGGTGTAATTGTATAATCGGCAACATAAGCTGCGTTGCCTTTGACAGTTTCCGGAGTTGCCGGATTACCGTTCAGCATCCAACCGTTATAGGTATATCTGTAACCATCGTTAATATATGAGGCTTCAGGAACAGGAACTTCATAGGTATCACCATAATGAAGTGCGTTGTAAACAGTTTTGTTCGTTACGCCGTCATAAGTGAAGCTGACTGTATATTCCTTATATACTTTTTCAAAAACAGGAACATAAACTGCGTCTGTTCTGACTGTGAAATCTGTTGTGAGAGGAATATAGTTTCCGTTATCGTCATAGCCGTTTTCATCAACAAGATAGTAATCGGTTCTGCCGTCAGATACTTTTTTCCAGCCTTTGAACAGATATGTATATGTGTTATTTTCATCAAGGTTCTGATCATCGGGCTGTGTCGGAAGCTCATTATAAGCATACTCTGCTTCGGTAAGATTACCGTTTACATCATAAAATTTTACATTATAAGAATTCTTGGAAACATCATATGCGGCACGGAAAGTTACATCGCCCTGAAGAATAGCCTCATCGGGACTCATACCACTTATTATTTCTGTATAATCATCACCGTTTTCGTCAACTGCGCTGTCAACAATCCAGCCGGAGAAAACATAGTTGTCGTTATCATCGGATTTTTCTATATATTCGGGAATTGCAATTGCATAAACATCTGAAGCCGAAACTTTGCCAAGAGTTTTGTCAACCTTACCCTGAACAGTGCCGACAACATTGTTTTCATTATCAACAAATGTTGCCGTCAGATTTTTTGCCCACCATGCGGCATACCAGGTTTTGTC
>JBJFHW010000037.1:0-26152 GCA_051893965.1 Acutalibacteraceae bacterium | reverse complement strand
TTCCTTTCGTCTTTATTTTTTGAACTTTTGTAACACATCTATTGTAAACCTACAAATTGCTTCGCCACAGATTTTTGCCTTTTCATTGATTACAAAAAAATCTTATGCTATAATTTATATAACTGAATGTAAAGGCAGGATCGGAGAAAATGAAAACATCGTTAAAACAAAAAGCCCGGGACGCTGTTGAGGTTGCAAAGCAATATTGGAACACCCCGGCAAAAGGCAACTATGTTCCTTATAAAGAAATTGCAACGCTCGGTGTTGCCGGCATCGGCGTAAACTGGACAATCACGCTGGCAAGCGCAATTTTTCTTGATGCGGGCAATTTCCTTGTCGGCGCAAGCATCGGTCTGAAACCGTTCGATTTGTGGGTTATGCTTCTTGTTGCCAACATTGTCGGAACGCCCGTCGGAATTTTCAGAGGGTGGTATTTTGACAACCACCACATGAAAGGCGGAAAGTTTATTCCGTTTATTATCCGCTCCTCCGTTCCGATTGTTCTGATTTCAACGGTTTTTGTCTGGCTGCCTTATGAAAGCTGGTCCTACATAACCAAAGCCGTTGTTGTTGAAATCTTTTATTTTGTTCTGCAGTTTTTCCTTTGTTTTTATAACGAGGGCTATACCTATTTTCAGCAGATTATCACACTGAACGCTCAGGAAAGAGCCAAGGTGATGAGCATTTCGCAAATTATCTATTCTCTTGCGCCGACTATTTCCAATCTTGTCATTCCGACAATTGCCGGTCTGACTTACGGCATGAACAACATCTGGACTTACCGACTGATTTATCCGGCGTTTTCAGCCGTCGGTCTGGTGATTAACTTAATTTTCTTCCGCAAAGTCAAAGAAAGACTGATTCTGCCGAAGAAAAGGCTTGATTATGTTCGAATTGTTGACGCTGTCAGAGAGGTTGCCAAAAACAAATATTTCTGGATTATCAACAGCGCAACCTGGATCGGCTTTCTTGAGGGTGCATACGGCGTTGTGCTCGGCTGGTCGTTTGTTTATGCTCACAGCGGAGCGCATCAGGCAAAGCTCGGTCTTGCAAACACGGTTATCAGTAACGCCGCTTTGTGGTCGATGCTCCTTGCGCCGCTTGCCATTAAAAAGCTCGGCAAAAGGAATCTGCTTATCACGGTCAATATGCTCAACGTTGTTCTTTTGACCATACTTTTCTTCTCTTACAAAAGCCTGATTGCCATTTGCGTAATTTTGTTTTTTAATACATTTTTAAATACTTTCGGCAATATCTATCTGCCGAATATCAACGCCGATATGAGAGACTATCACCAATGGAAAACCGGCGTCAGACTCGACGGACTTTTCGGCCCGCTTGCACTGATCGGAACGGTCATCAGCTTTTTCACGGGTTCGGTTGTTCCGTCGATATATGAAAAAATGGGACTTCATGAAGATTACAGTGTTCTTTATGACGATGTGCTCAGAAACAATCTTTTCAAGGTTCTGATTCTTTGCTCCATTCTGGGCGCAATTTTAAACCTGATTCCGTATCTGTTTTATGATCTGACGGAAAGCAAGCATGTCGGCTATGTTAATGTGCTGAAAATCAGAGCGATGTTTGACGATTACGGCAATGATGTTCTTGACGACGGCGAGCTTGCCGAAGCGATGGAAATTATTCACACGGCAAGAGATGTTGCCGGAAAGCAAAAGGTTGAAATTGATAAATCCAAGCTGAAAGCGGCGAAAAAACTGCCGAAAAAAACAGAAGAGGAAAAAGAGTTCAGACAAACGCAGATTGCTCAGGCAAAAGCGGAAATCAAAAAGTCGGCTGCATTCAACGAAGCGGTTGAATGTATGGTTATTGTGAACGAAGAACTGGATAAATTTTCAACCGAGCGTTTCCAAAAACAACTTGAACAGGCAAAAGAAATGGTAAGCAACGGTGCGCTTTATTGCTATGACGATTTTAAAGCGCAGCTGAAAAAGGCAAAGAAACTTCCCAAATCAACAAAAGAAGAAAAGCAGATCCGCTCGGACGCCATTGAGCTTGCAAGAACAAAGAAAACCGCTTCCAAGCTGATCATGAAATATACAAAAGACGCAATAAAAGAACCGGACGATGCCCTTGAAGAGGAAATCAGAAGCCGAGAAACCGCTTCCATGTCAGATGTTTTCAAGCAAAAGCGTCAGCTGAAAGCGTATCTGAAATCGGTATCTATCTATAAGCGCGCGACCGCTCCTTATGAAAATGCAAAAAATCTGATTATTCAGGCTGAAAATTATACGCATCTGGGCGAAATCGAACAGCTTTATCAAAGCAAAACGGTTTCTGCCGAATAAGAAGGTGTAAGTTATATAACAAAATAATGGCTACAGACTCAATTTTTCCGTTATGTTTTGTTGTTATAAGGTTAGATTAGTCTATGATGAATAAAAAGTTTTCAAATTATATTAAATATATTGATTTGTTTTGTACTTTTTGCTATAATCATTAAGTAAATTATTTGCTTAAAAACGAACAGAAAGGAACAAAAACTATGGATTATTTGAAAACGGCTCAGATGAATGAAATCGAATCAAGGAAAGCACATGCTGCGTTGGCAGGAAAGAAGCTATTTACGTTGTGCGGTACACACTATGCTTATCTGCGTCCGGACGGCACAGTTTATGCTTCGGGAATCGGTGAATACTATAATACATGTAATCAGTGCGGTGTCAGCGGTTGGAACGATATTGTTTCCGTGTCATCGGGTTACCATCATACTGTTGGGTTAAAGGCCGACGGAACAGTTGTTGCTACTGACTTTGCAAAAGATTATTTAGACGACGGAGTAAGAATTCCGAATTGTTATGTTGATCAGTGTGAAGTATATGATTGGAAAGACATTGTAATGGTGTCGGCAGGAAGTTCTCATACCGTTGCCGTAAAGAAAGACGGAACCGTTGTGGCAACCGGAAATGATATTGATCCGAGATGCGAAGTCGGCGGCTGGAATAATATTGTTTCTGTTGCTGCCGGCAGTTCTCATACAATCGGATTACGCAAGGACGGAACTGTTGTTGCAACAGGAGAAAATAATAAGGGAGAGTGTGATGTTTCAGATTGGAACAATATTGTGGATATTGCGGCTAGCGCAGATATTTCTATTGGTATAAAAGCAGACGGATCGGTTGTTGCAGCCGGATACAGTGTTAATGATTGGCGCAAAGATATTCTCAGTTGGAAAGATATTGTGTATATTTCGACAGAATTAACCAGAACAGTGGGCTTGAGAGCTGACGGAACCGTTTTGGTGGCAGACAAATTCAAAAACGGTAACGAGTTTGATTGCATACAATGGAGGGATATCGTCTATGTTGCTCAAGGCTGTGATTCAATTATCGGAATTAAAAAAGACGGTACGGTTCTTAATTGTATATGTAAGCTCAAACCTCCGTATGTGGATGTCAGCGATGTTCGCATGTTCAATAATGTTGACACATGGGAACAGGAGTATCAGGAAGCACGTTGCCAATTGAAGCAAAAACTACAATACCGCGCTGCAAAGGTTTGCCAATATTGCGGTGGAAATTTCAAGGGCTTGTTTTCAAAAGTTTGTGTAAACTGCGGTAAAAAGAAAGACTATTGATTAATCTGAAATAATCAGTAGCACTTATTGATGAAACAGGCATTTGACCGTGTCGGTCGGTAATTCTAACAATCACGCATATGATACCATGCGATTGCTTGAATATTTTAATGAGATATATAAAAAGCTGCAACCTCATTTCTGAGATTGCAGTTATTTTTATAATCTTATGAAATTTATGTTTGCCGAACCGGGAGAAAATGATTATAAATCGAAATCCTCCCGCCGGATTTCATATTCGCCGCTGACTTTGTTTTTGGCTTCATAGTCGCACCAAAGCAGCTTTTTTTCGCTGTAAAGAATAGCAACGCTTCTCATAACGCCCTTATTCGGCGGATATTTCAAAGCAAGGCGGTGTTTTGCCTTTTTCAGATTGTCATCTTCAATTTTCAGGCACTTCGGAATGATGCCCGAGGAGTTTGTCGCTATTCGGTCGGTCATCATTTTGTCGCGAAGCACGGCTTTTTCAATGCCGCCGTAATTTGAAAAGAATTCAAACACCCATTTCGTGAACAGATCAAGCGGCGGCATTTTTTCTTGTTTTTCTGAAACTGCCTTTGCAAAGTCCGAAAAAACATCAAACGCCTTTTTGCCGCTTTTAGAGATCACATAATCCACCGTGCGGTGAAACCGTCCGCTGTTATAAAGACGTTCGAACACATCTTCCACCCGATGAAGAAACTGCAATTCGCTTTCGCTGATCCACGGCGTTGCAATGACTTCATAGGGCGGTTCTTTTCCATATTCGCACGGATATTCTTCCCGCTTTGTTTCCATGCACGAGCCGTGAAGAATTTTTAAAAATCCAAGCTGAAGCATATCCGCTTTGAGTGCATAAGCCTTGTTAAAGCTTTCGGCAAACGATGCAAAATCTTCATAGGGCAGGCCTGCAATCAGGTCAATGTGAATGTGACAGTTTCTGAAAGACACCAGCGTTTTTATGTTTTGGCAAAGCTTTTCCAAATTCGTTTTTCGGTTTATGCTTTCAAGTGTGCGGCTGTTGAAGCTTTGAATTCCGGCTTCAAACTGAACGCTTCCGACCGGCATCAGGGAAATGACACGAAGCAGCTGCTCATCAAGAATATCCGCCGCAATTTCAAAGTGAAAGCACACCGAATCGGGTATGGCTTTGCCGTAGTTTTCTTTGATAAAAAGCAAAATTTCCGTGGCGCGTTTTTTGTTGCAGTTAAAGGTTCGGTCAACAAATTTGACCGTTTTCACCTCAGCTTGAGAAAGCAGCAGAATTTCTTTTTTGACTCTTTCCATGTCAAAAAAGCGAACCGTCCGGTCTGTTCCCGAAAGGCAGAAAGCACAGTTATAAGGACAACCGCGGCTTGCTTCGATATAGGCAATTCTGCCGCTCAGCGAAGAAAGATATTCTTCCCCGTAAGGCGAAAGCTCTTTTTCTGCCGTGTGATAGTTGCCGACAAAAACATCTTGCCCGCTTTTGAAGCCGGCAAGCCCTTTTGGGGCAGGTGTGTTTGTGCAAAGGCAGTCAAGCAATCCGGCAAGCGCCTGTTCGCCCTCGCCGCAAAGCACAAAATCAACAAATTCGTTCTCGGTCAGAATCTGCGATTGATTAAAGCTGACCTCCGGTCCGCCGAAAATGATTTTAACGTCCGGTAAATGCTCTTTGATTGCTTTTGCGATTTTATTCACAAAGCGTATGTTCCAGATATAGCAACAAAAACTGACCGCATCCGGTGAAGCATTGAAAATTCTGTCAACAACCGCCTGCGGCTTTTCGTTGATTGTGCCCTCAACAACACGGGCGCTGATTTCGCTTTTGCAGTATTCTTTCACGCCCGACAGCAAGCACCACGGCGCAAGAGACGAGTGAATATATTTTGAATTGATACAGCAGATAACAGCGTTATACATAAATTCCTCTTTTGTCTGCGACGGGTGACATTTTAAATGATGATATTGTCCAGAACGGCCTGCGCTTCGGGATATTCGGGTTCGCTTTTTCTTCTTGAAAGAATTCTTTTGATGGATGAATAAACCCCGCCGGAAGTTTCTTCTTCGTCTTCATCGTTCTTTTCGGCTTCCTGCGGATTTTCTTCCTGCGCGCGTCTTAATTTGTCTTCTTCATAAAGCTCTTTTAAAGATGCAAGGAATTCGTCTTCTTCATAAATTTTCAGTCTTTCAAGCTTCAGCTTATGGGCAAGCTCTTCAAGCTGCGTCATCGCTTTCGGTCCGTATTTTTTAACCATGCTTCTGAAAGTCGCAGGCTCAAAATAAAAGATTTTTCCCAGCAGATAAGAAAATGCTTTTTTTGCGTCAAGATAGCCCATCTGCATACGCATTTCATTCAGTTCAAAGTCAAAATCAAACGATGCGCCAAGGTCTTCAATGTTATAAGGTCTTATGTAAACAATTTCGCTGTTTGAAAAATCATCGTTATGACTGACGCCTTTGATTGTTGCAATATCCACCACAACAAGGCGGTTATATCCGTTTTTGCGAAGCGTGGCAACCGGCGTGTTGTCATAGGCGCCGCCGTCAAGAAAACGTTCGCCCTCGGGGCCGATGTTGTTTGCAAGCGGAATGTTTGCAGACGCAAGCAGATAATCAAGAAGCTGACCTTCGGGTATGTCAGTGGTAAAAAGCTCAAGGGGATTGACGCCCTGCGTCATCTGAACGGTGACAATGGCAAACGGAATCCCGCTTTCTCTGACCTTTTTTTCATCAATAAACTGCGCAAGAAAATCTTTAACAGGCGAAGCGTCAAAGCCTCTGTTTCTGAGAATTTCCTTGAACAGAACGCCCCAGTTTTTGCGGCTGAAAAGATTTTCCGGATCGGGCAGGGGCTCTTCAATTTTCACTCCCTTGTCAACGGTAACGGTTTCCCAAAGCTTTTTTGCGGCGTTAAAATCATCGCTGACAATGAGCGCGCCGTTAATGGAGCCGATGGAAACACCTGCAACCGCTTCAAATCTGACGCCGATTTCCCGCATGGCTTTCCATGCGCCAATCTGATAAGCGCCCTTTGAGCCGCCGCCGGCAAGAACAAGACCGTAAGGTTTCATAATAATAACCAAGGTACAGCATATTCATCAAAAAAATGAATTTCTTTCAGAAATACCGTACCGCTTCCTTTCTTATTTTTTTCTTATATTTCCTTAATTTTCAAAAAAGTTTAAAATATCGCTCAGGTATTTTTCAAGCACATCGTTTGTACTGCCGAAAATTTCATGCTTTGCACCTTTGATTTTTTTCACTTCAATATCCGCAATTTTTCCGGCAAATCTGTCCTGATAAGAAGACAGCACCTGTCTGTCGCTTTCCGGTTGAAACATCAGAACAGGAACGGTAAGCTTTTTGCAGTTTTCGTCCGACAAAATGAAATCCTTTGCTTTGAGCGACTGCTTTACCCAGCCGAAAGACGGCCCGCTTGTTCGGTAAAGCGGCTGTGCAAGTCTTTTTTCGTGGTAATATAAAAAGCGGTTTTCGCTTGTGTCGTCGCTGTTTTCGGCGGTCTGCTCCGGGTCAAAGCGGCATTTTCCCGGAACGGATACACCTTTTGCACCGAAGGCGAACAAAACCGAAGCAAGTGCGCCGGCAATCGGAACGGGCATACCCATGTTTCCGCAAATCATCGGCGAAGAAAGCACAAGCTTTGAAAAAGCACCCGGAAACTCCATCATATATAAAAGCAGAACCGTGCTTCCGAGCGAATGGGAATAAGCATAAATCGGCAAAGAGCCGCACTGCTTTGTGACAACCTTATCAACAAAACAAGCCGTGTCCTTTGCGTAATCGTCAAAGCTATTAACCTTCACGGTGCCCTCATTTGCCTTGATGCGGTATGAAAGTCCGTGTCCTCTTAAATCTGCGGCAAAAACGCTGTAACCAGCAGTATAAAAATAATAGGACATTTCGCGGAATTTTTCCGCCGTTTCGGTAAAGCCGTGAAAAATGACAACGGCGGCTTTGGCATCGTCTCTTGTGTAGGCTTCATAATGTATTTTATTGTTATCAAACGAGGAAAAATAACCGTCCCGGCCTATTTTTTCAAGAAACGGTTCCACTTCGTTTTTCATTTTCTGCGCAAACTGCGCTTCGGGAATAAGATTTAAAGTTTCCATTTTGTCTCCGTTTTATGCAAAAGCATAATCTTTCTTCATTTTCTGACTTGAGATTTCTGAAATCTGACAATCTCAGTATAGCACAGGCTGGAAATTTATTCAAGTAAAAGGGTCGCTCAGACGCTTTCTTGACATGTTCTTTTCTGTTTGCTATAATGTCAAAAGAAATTTCAAAATAAAACAAGAAGAAGGGTAATATATGTCAAAAGTTTACATTCCCGACGGCTACTGCTCACATCTGAGTCTCAGAGACACCGAGCTTGCCATCAAAAAAGTCAAGGATTTTTTCCAAAGTGATTTTGCAATCGAACTGAATCTGACAAGAGTTTCCGCACCGCTTTTCGTAAGCGCAGACAGCGGCGTCAATGACAATCTCAACGGTTCGGAAAGACCGGTTGATTTTGACCTTTTCAGCGGTGAAAAATTTGAAATTGTTCATTCTCTTGCCAAATGGAAAAGACATGCGCTGAAAATGTACGGTTTTGAAAAAGGCGAGGGTCTTTATGCCGACATGAACGCCATCAGACGCGACGAAGAGACGGATAATCTTCATTCTCTTTTTGTTGACCAATGGGACTGGGAAAAAATCATTTCCAAAGAAGAAAGAACTGTTGAAACGCTCAAAAAGACCGTTAAACTGATTTATGCTTCCCTTCTTCATACCGAGCATTACATCACCAAGGAATATAAATTCATCGGGAATCTGCTTCCGGAAACCATTCATTTCCTCACCTCTTTTGAACTGGAAGAAAGGTACCCCGACAAAACGCGCAAAGAACGTGAATATCTTGCCGCAAAAGAATACGGCGCAATATTCCTTATGAAAATCGGCGGAGCGCTCAAAGACGGCAAGCCGCATGACGGAAGAGCACCCGACTATGACGACTGGGAGCTTAACGGCGACATTATTGTTTATTATCCCGTGCTTGACATTGCTCTTGAGCTTTCTTCCATGGGAATTCGCGTTGATGAAGCCGCTCTTGAAAAACAGCTTGCAATAAGCGGCTGCGAGGAAAGAAAAAATCTGCCTTTCCATAAAGCACTTCTGAACGGTGAACTGCCTTATACAATCGGCGGCGGCATCGGTCAGTCAAGAATGTGCATGTTCTTTTTGAGAAAGGCGCACATCGGCGAGGTTCAGTCGTCTTACTGGGACGAAGAAACCGTGAAATATTGCCGTGAACACGGCGCACCGCTGCTTTGATAAACAATTAATCATATAAAAAGAGATATGAACCGCTTTCGGCTCGTATCTCTTTTTATTTATTGAGGACTCGGTATTATAACAGATTATAAATTATAGGTATGATTTTTAACAGCTTCTCCGGTTTCTTCCGATAAGCCGATGCAGCTTTTTAACGGTTCGGTGTAAACCAGATTCGGTAATTTTGCTCTTGATTTGCCGGACTGATATGAATTTTATATTAAAAACGAAAATTCAAGACGCTTGGCAGTGCTGATTTTGTCAGTATATTGCATGTTTCTGCATCAGAAAGCGGATTTTTTTGCCTGTTTTGTCGAATAGAGTCGTATTTGTTCTTCATATGCATTGACAAAAATAGTACTGCGCAGTAGAATATAGCTGTGTATCAAAAATACTGCAAAATTTATATATGATGTAGAAAGCTTTGCAGTTGATATACTTGGTATCCGGCATAATAGAAGCACTTTTTTCGCAGCTTTATACATTTTGTTTTTTTGAATCGGGGATATATCGCGGGAATACGCCTTGTATTACAGCGTTTATTTTTATAGGGAAATTTATTGCTATAATTTTACAGTGCTTTGTTTGTCAGAATTAATATAAACCATGTTGAAAACAAAAATCACATTTGTTACTATTAGTTTGCTATAATATCATTATCTTTTATGATACTTGCGTCCGGGTATGTTTGATTTATTTTTGGGGTGATAGGCTTAATATGATTACGGTGATTATGGCGGGCGGAAAGGGCACGCGTATATTAGAAGAAACTCAATTCATACCAAAGGCAATGGTCAGAATCGGGGACAAGCCCATTATTGAACATATCATGGACAGTTATGCACAGCAAGGCTTTCATGACTTTTTGATTTTAACCGGTTATAAAGGGGAAATATTGTCCGATTACTTTAAAAAGAAACCAGAGGTTTTGCTTTGTGAAGAAAACGGAAATTTTTTGAATGTGAAATTACCCGATCGCTCAATTCAGTTATTATACACCGGTGAGGAAACAGAAAGCGCTGCAAGGCTGCGTTTGGCAAAGCCGTATATAACAGGGGAAAGCTTTATGCTGACTTACTGCGACGGATTGTGCTCTGTAAATTATGAGAATCTTGTTCGTTTTCATAATGAACATAAAAAAACGGTCACACTGACTGCGGTCAGACCGGAACCGAGATTCGGCATTTTAGAAATTGATCAGAACGGCATTGTAAAATCTTTTAAGGAAAAAGACCGAAATGATTCTCCGGTTATCAACGGCGGATTTATGGTGATGGATTTGAGGATTTTTGATTTTTTAACAGAAACCATGGAGCAACTGGAAAAAGACGTTTTGCTTCCGCTTTCAAAAATCGGAGAATTAACGGCTTATTATCATGACGGTTTCTGGCAATGTATGGATACATTGCAGGAGAAAAAATATTTATGTTCGCTGTGGGAACGCAATGAAGCTGCGTGGATTAACAAAAAGAAAGATAAAGTCTGAACAATTCGGACATGAAGTAAGAGTGAAAAGTGAAAAGGTGCAGTGATTTTGCCTTCGGCAAAATTTATTATACTTCATTTCGTTGAACTCTTGTGTTTTGGGAAGGGTATGGTCATAAATATGAAGATACTGCAAGAGGATTTAAATAAAATACAGTGTGCACTGAGTGCGAAAGAAAAAGAGTTCTATCAAAACGGTGTTATCCTGATTACCGGCTGCGCCGGTTCAATCGGTTATGAGCTTCTTCATTATTTGGCGCGGGTTGCAAAGGTCAAAAGAATTATAGGGATTGATAACTGTTGTATCGGATATCCGAATTGGCTGAAACGAATGGTGCAGGAGGGCGCGATAGAATTTTATCAAAGAGATATTTCCACAATGAATCTTGATGAGATTGCCCGGCCGCAGGAGGTTACGCATATCTTTCATATGGCATCGCTTGCTTCTCCGGTTGCTTACCGTGAAAATCCGCTTCTGACGATGGACGCCAATGTGATGGGTAGCAGAAATTTGCTGGATTATTACAAGGACAAAAACCTCAAGACATTCTGCTATTTCTCAAGCAGTGAAATATACGGCTCTCCCGATGACGCACAGATTCCCACCAATGAAAAGCATTGGGGAAGAGTAAGCTGTGTCGGTCCGAGAGCCTGCTATGATGAATCCAAAAGATATTCGGAAACACTGTGTCAGGTGTTTGCCCAGAAATACGGTGTTCCTTGTGTGATTCTGCGTCCGTTTAATATTTTCGGGCCCGGAATGAAGCTCAATGACGGAAGAATTCCGACAGACTGTATCAAAGCGATTATCAGAAATGAAAACATTCCCGTTTATTCCGACGGCACGCCGACCAGAACGTTTTGTTATATTGCCGATGCTGTTGCATGGATTTTAAAAGCGGCGGCGATAGGCAGATTTGATGTGTTCAATATCGGAGCGGATTCACCGGAACTTACCGTTATGGAATATGCGCGATTATGTGCCGCGATCGGAGAAAAATATTTTAATTATAACCGTCAGGTGCAGCTTACGATTTCAGATGATCCGAACTTTTTGACAGATAATCCGAGAAGACGCTGTCCGGATTTGTCTTATTCGCAAAAAGAACTCGGATACCGCCCGGAAATTTCCACGCAGGAAGGAATTCATCGTTTCCTGAATTTTCTGGCAGAATATAAAGAACAGATTGAGGAAGAATGGACATGGTACTTACGGTTGTCGGTTTAGGCTTTGTGGGATTGACTGCAGCAGTCGGATTTGCAGTAAAAGGACACACGGTTTATGCCATTGAAAAGAATGATGAAAGAAGAAACAAAATCGAATCCGGAAAACTCCCGTTTTTTGAACCCGAAATACAGGAAAATCTGCTTAGAACACTCAACAAAAATCTGTTTTTGCAAAGCGGACAAAAAGGGGCGGCAGAACAAAGCGACTGTGTGTTTTATTGCGTCGGTACGCCCGTGGGAGAAAACGCAAGCGCAGACCTGACACATCTGCTTGAAGCTGTGCAGGAAACGCTTTTTCTGCTGCCGAAAGATGCAAAAACCACCCTTGTTGTCAAATCTACCGTTCCGCCCGGAACGCTCAGAGACAGAATATATCCGGTTGTGTGCGAACATGGGTTCACACCGGGAAAAGATGTTGAGCTTGCCAATAATCCGGAATTTCTGCGAGAGGGAAAATGCTGGGAAGATTTTATCCGTGCAGACCGTATTGTGATCGGCGCTTTTACCGACAGAGGTTATGCACAGGCGGCAAGGGTATACCGGGATTTTTCTGCGCCCGTTGAAAGAGTGAATCCCACAACGGCGGAATTTATCAAGTATCTTTCAAACACTCTGCTTGCAACGATGATCAGTTATTCAAACGAAATGGCGAATGCCGCCGATAAAATTCATGATGTTGAAATCGGCCGCGCTTTTCATATTCTGCACAAAGACAGGCGCTGGGAGCAGAATGTGATGTCTTCTTATGTGTATCCCGGCTGCGGTTACGGCGGTTACTGTCTGCCGAAAGACACGCAGGCAATGTGTTATGCAGCAGCGCAGGCGGACGCAGACATGCCGATTCTTCGCGCGGTCATCAAGACAAACGAAAAAATGCCCGAAACAATCTGTGACCGACTGCTTGAGGGCAGTGATGAGAAAATTACCGTCGGAATTCTCGGCCTTTCCTTCAAGCCGTTTACCGACGATGTTCGGGATACGCCTGCGGCAAAAATTATCCGAACACTTCAGACGCGCGGTATCAAATCCATCATGGCATATGATCCGTTGGCGCAGGAAGAATTTTTCAAGCATTATCCGGATTTAAAAGTCACTTATGCCGACAGCGTTGATGAAATGATGAAAAACTGTGACAGATTGGCAATTGTTACGGCATGGCCTGAGTTTGAGCCTTACTGTCAGTCCGAAAAGGTATGGGATTTCAGGTATATGCATCAGTGATAGGAGGAGGCAGAAATGCTGATATACGCAAAGGAAAAAACCGTTTCCCGTTTTTTTGAGCTTCAAAAAACAAATGCGCAGATTCGTGCGGTTCTCAACGGTCATTACAAAATTGTGTCGGAAACGGCTCAGCTTCGCAGTATCGAAGATCCCCGAACGGAAATTCTGGTTCTTGACATGACGGATACCGATGTTTTGCGTTTGCTTTTTCAAAAGGAATGGAAAAATGTCTTTTTCCCGGTATGTGATGAAATTCTTTCGGTCAGCAGCCTTGATGCAGACCGTGTGCTTGAGCAGAAGCTTCTTCATTGTTCAAACTGGAAATGGCACAAAGAAGCCAATCGCTTCCGTATGCTCAGATGCTATTTTCTCAGAAAGCCCGTGATGGATTCACTGCCGAGTCACATTCAGCTTGAGCATACTTCTTATTGTAATGCAAGGTGCATTATGTGCGGTCATGCCATTTATGAAAACCGCGGGGCTGAGCATATATCACAGCAGATGATGCAACGAATCACTTCTTTGCTGCCGACTTGTGAACTGATGGTTCTGCACGGCTACGGAGAGCCGCTGATGACGAAAAATCTTGACAAATTGTTGGAATTATATCAAAAATACGAAATTGAAGTGACAACGAACACAAATCTTTCTTATCTTCCCGAAAACATTCTGGAACATCTGGCGCCTGTTATGAAGCATTTGCGTGTTTCCTGTGACGCAGTTACGAAAGAGATTTATGAAAAAATCAGACCGGGACTTTCGTTTGAAAAGTTTTTGCAGAATCTGGAGCGACTTGAGAATTATGCACCGCAAACGCAGCTGATGATGGAAGTTGTGATTATGCGCCAGAATGTTGAGCAGATTGCGCAGATGGTTCAGTTTGCTTGGGAACACGGATTTTCGCAAATCAGTTTCAACCGCCTCGGAAGCCACCCGGTGCTCAACAACGAAAGGGATTGCCTGACCTACTATCCGCATCTGACAAGCTATCATCTTCGACAGGGAATTGAACTGGGAAGAAAGCTCGGCATCAAAGTCTATTACCCGGTGGAATGGCTGCGCGAAAACGAATTGAAAGAGTGTGTGGAAGAAGAGAAAAAAAGAGCAGCGGCATTGCCGTTTCGTATGCAGCCGTTGTTTTGTGCAGAGGATCAGAAGATGATGATACACAATGCAGTGCTTCTTCATCATGATGATGCGTCGCTTGCACCGGGCACATATGGGTGCAGCGGTATGTGTGATTCCCTGCTCGGGCGCACAAATCTGGATCTGAAAGGAAATGTGTATGCCTGCTGTATGAATACGCTTAAAAAGGTGGGCAATCTTTTTGAAATGAACGACAGGGAATTTTACAATGCGCCTGCTCTTGTGAAAATGAGAGAGCTGTTCTATCAGGGAGAAGTTCCCGCTTATTGCAATGCGTGTTCTTATGTGATGAATCATACACTGGCGCTTGCCGATATAAAAAGAAAAGATATATAGCGTCAAAAACATCAGGAAAGGAAATCAAACCGATACGGCGAAAAGAGGTTTATGCCTTTTTTAGTGACCGTCCGTATCATATGGCTGTTAATATGAATGATGAATTAATATTGGTAAATTTGAACGATGAGCCAATCGGCCATCTTGATAAAACGCAGACGCACCGAACGGCGCAGCTGCATCGTGCGTTTTCTGTGTTTTTATATAAAATTGTTGACAAAAAAATATATATGCTGCTGCAAAAAAGGGCAGAGGATAAGTATCATTCAGGCGGCTTATGGACGAATGCCTGCTGTTCCCACCCGAGAACGGGAGAAACACTGCAAGAGGCTGTGCCGCGCCGAATGAAAGAAGAACTCGGCATAAGCACCCCGGTCAGGGAAGTGTTTTCTTTCACTTATTTTCACAGGTTTTCTCAGACCTGCGCGGAATTTGAATATGATCATGTGTTCATCGGCGAATGGGAAGAGCAAGTGAACCCCGATCCGCAGGAAATTGCACAAACGGCATGGGTGGAAATTTCCGAGCTTGAACGTCAGATGACGCAAAACCCGGATAGTTTTACTGCATGGTTTATGATTGCCGCACCAAAGGTCAATCAACTGCTGCGCGCGGAGGCCTGCCGATGAAGGTGCTCAAAGCCTGCAATCAGCTGTTTCGTGCCGGAGAATGGTATGATTCCAAAGTGCCGATGCTGCTTTTACCTGCCTTATATGCAATTGTTGCCGCACAGGGGGAATATGACAGCGGTCAGCTTAAAAATGTGATTGTATTGATGATATTTTTCAGCATCTTTCTGGCTTTCGGCTATCTGATCAACGATTATGCAGACATTGAAGCGGATAAAAAGGCAGGCAAAGATAAAATCATGCACCGTTTGCCGAAGCCTGTGCCGCTTTTGCTTGTGATCGGTTCCGTGATTCTGGGCTGTCTGCCGGTGCTGCTGGTTTCGCATGATTGGAAAACAATCGTCATACTTTGCGTCATCTATTTTTTCGGCGCATCTTATTCGGCGCCGCCGCTTCGCTTTAAAGAACGCGGCGTGTTCGGACTTCTGGTTTCTTCAACCGCACAAAGATGTTTTCCGCTGCTTTTGATTCCCCTGCTTTTGCAAATACCGGTTGATGCGGGATATATTCTGTGGATGCTGCTGAGCTTTTTTGTGGGAATCAGATATATATTGGTTCATCAGTATATTGATGCGGAAAATGACCGCAAAGCGGGCGTGCAGACCTTTGCACTGCATCATAAGTCCGTAGCTGTTCTGATCAGGCTGTCCTTTGCGGCGGAACTTCTGATGATGATCTTATTGCTTATCCCTGTTTGCATGGTCCACCGATGGATAATTGCACTGCTTTCGGCTTATGCTTTGCTGTCGGTGATTCGATGGAGAGGGTGTAAGCTGGTGTTCGGACACGGCGGCTTATATTCTTTTGATCAGGTGCCGTTAGAGGATTTTTATAATCAGTATTTGCCGTTGATTTTTATCATTCTGCTGATGGAACAGAATCTGAGCTGGGGCATATTGCTTGCAATTTGGGTGCTTGTTCTGCTTCGTCCGACGATAAAACATCTGGAGTTTCCTGTTAAAATTTTAACAAAATCAACAAAAGTGAAAGAGTGAGGAATGAAAAAATGAAAGATAATCTGTTCAGTGCCGTATATGATGTGGAAAAAATTCTGTTTGGCGACAGTGATAAAGACAGTATGCGAAAGCAAGTCAAACAGTGTATTCTGGAGCACAAAGTGCCGCAAGGGCCTAAATATCTGATGATGAAGATTACCAACAGATGCAATTCCAACTGTGCTTATTGTTCTCATGCGTATTCGAATCTTGCGGAAGAAAAAAGCGACATCAGTCTTGACCTTATCAAAAAAACAATCAAAGAAGCAGGCGAAATGAATGTGACTGCCGCATCGATTAACGGCGGCGAACCGCTTGTGCGTCAGGACATTGATGAAATTATCCGTGCGCTGATTAAAGAGCATATCACACCGGTGCTGATGACGAACGGCTTGCTGCTTCCGAAACGTTGGGACGAGCTCGGCGCCGCCGGACTTCGCTATATCATTATGTCTTTTGATTCTCTGGACGAGGAAACTTATAACAAACAGCGCGGCGCCAACTTCAAAGATGCCATGGCGGGAATTGACGCCGCTTTGGCGCTGAAAGAAAAATACGGTGACGCACATATTCATGTGACAACCGTGCTGACAAAAAACAATGCAAAAGAATTGCCGGCATTTATTGAATATATGACAAGCCGCGGCATTTATGTTCAGATCAGTCCGTATCATCATTTCAATCCGTCTGTTGCCAATGAGCTTCGCATTACCGACGCCGAGGAGATTTTTACACTGACAGGCAAATTGCTGAAAATGAAACGCGAAAAAATGCTGATTGCCAATTCGGAAGGCTTCATTGAACATCTGCCCGACTTTTTCCTGAAAGATCAGAGAGTGCCGTCGGATTACCGCTGTCTGATCGGATATACCAATGTTTTTGTTGATGCTTATATGAATGTTCATTGCTGCTGGGACGGTTGCTTTAAGCCGATCGGAAACCTTCAGGAGCGTTCGCTCAAAGAAATCTGGAACAGCAAAGAATATCAGCAGGCACGTGAACAGATGATGAACTGCGATTGCAGCGGCTGTTGGTATTTGTGCACCGGAGAAGTGACGATGTTTTTATTGGATCAGGAAATGTAGTCTGAATTTGATGATGAAAGGAAACGGTACGGACACTTAAAAAGGGCTGTATCACACGGTAATTAAAATGGAGCAGAAATTAAATCTTTCCATTGTTGTTCCCACAAACGGCAGAGTCAATCTCGTTAAACGACTGCTGCAAAGTCTGGTTCCGGAAAGAGAAGCTTATCCTTACGGCGAGACCGAAGTTCTGATTGTAAACAGCGGAAAAGAGGAAGATGCCGCCTTGATAAAGGAGCTTTGCGAAAAATATCAGGCAACATTTATCCCGGGAGAGAACAATGTCAGAAAAAAACGCAATCTCGGCATTGAAAAGGCACAGTATGAAGTGGTGCTGTTTCTGGATTCCGATGTTGCCGCCGAAAAGGATCTTTTAAAATTCCACGCCGAGGGATTTCTGAACGCCGAAGAAAAAAATCTCGGCGGCATTTTCGGGCTGACAAAATTTGTCGGCAGAAAAACATGGTGGTGGAAGGTTGTTGAACAGACAACCTATCTTGATTCGTTTTCTTTTGCAGAGAAATTTCCGTATAACGCCTGGACAATAGCAAACAATGTGTCGTTTTACAGAAAAATATTGCTTGAAGTCGGAAAGTTCGAAGTCAATTTTCCGTTTCCGCTCGGTGGAGATGATCTGGATCTGACCTACCGCATCACCAAAAGCGGCTATCTGATTAAATCCTGCCCGCAGGCGGTCACGCTGCATTCAACCG
Source organism: Acutalibacteraceae bacterium (assembly GCA_051893965.1). GTDB lineage: Bacteria > Bacillota > Clostridia > Oscillospirales > Acutalibacteraceae > UBA6857. The sequence goes on along the minus strand of JBJFHW010000037.1, from coordinate 8,422 downwards.
AAACGTGGAACCATCCGAAAGCAATCTATGACCGCACGCACCGTTGGGGAAGCATGGATTATTTTTTGAGTCAGAGGCATCCGGAAATTTTTGTTGACTGCATTCCCAAAAGCGGCGTGTTGTTTGCGGCTGCTTTTTTGGCAGGCGGCATCTTGTCGGCAGCGTTCAGAAGCTTTCTGCCGGTTCTCGGTGTGCTTTTCTGGCTGCTGCTGCATGTGATAACGGTGTATATTTATGACTGTGTCCATAAAGAGGGAGGCAATCCGTTTTATTATGCTTTGGGCAAGATAATCCGCTGTTTTTATCGCCTTTATTATTATATTGCCGGGTTTAAAAAGCACGATATACGATGTCTGCACAAAGAAATGTCTTTTTCCCTGGAACAGACAAAATATATGCAGCGACGAGAGATTGCGGTGTTTTGCATTTATCTGATTACTTTTGCGGTTATGCTGCTTGGTGTTTGTATTGTGAAGCTTATATAAAGGAGTAAACATGGACGGTATCAGTATAGTGATCATTTCGCGCGGACGTGAAAAATTATTGGAAGAGCTGCTGCTTTCGGTGAAAAAAGCACAGCAGCAGGCAGATTTTCCCACAGAGATCATTCTGGTTGACAGCAGTCTTGCAGAAAGCAAAGCAAAAGTGCGTTCGCTCAGTGAAAAATATAACACGAAATATTTTTATCAGGATATTACCGTGTCCGCAAAAAGAAACTACGGCGCAAAGCAGAGCCGATATGACGTGGTGCTGTTTCTGGATTCCGATTGTGTGGTAACCCAAAACATTTTAAAAGAGTATGCACAGATTTACCGAAAGCACCCCGATGCAGGCGGTGCGGCGGGGCCGCTTGAATTTGTGGGTGAAGACACATGGTTTTGGAAAGTGGTTGAAAAAACACCGTATACGATTTTTTTCTCCACTGCGAAATGGGCAGATACGCTGACGTGGTCGCCCACGGCGAATTTTTCTGTGAAAAAAGAGGCTTTTTTGTCTGTGGGAGGATTTGACGAAACTTTTCCGAAGAATCCGGGCGGTGAAGATGTGGATGTCGGGCTCCGTCTTACCAAAGCGGGATATGTGCTGTATAGCGCTAAGCAGGCGCTGGTTTATCACAGCAAAGCCACATGGAGCCCGGTAAAAGCCATGTTCCGAAGAGTGTTTCATTACGGTGCCGGGGATTTTTATCTGATTGAAAGGTATCCGCACATGAGCTGCCGATGTATGCCGAGGAGAATTATCATGATTCTGCTTGGAATGCTGATGTATGTTTTGCTTGGATTTGCGGTTAATCCGTGGTTTTTCCTTGGTGTTCCGGCCGTTGCGCTTTGCGAAATGAGCCTGATGAGCCTTTGTGTCAATCATCTCATGAAATACAAAAAAACAACTTTCGCAAAACAGTTTGTGGTGCAGGCGCTGCTTTTATGGAATGAAGCAGGCTATCTTTGCGAATGTATTCGTAAGCGAAAAATACGAAACATGAGAAAACAGCTGATTTTTTTTAAACCGCAGATGGACGGTATCTGCTATCAGAATGTGGTCACTTCTGTTTTATACTGTCTGTTTTTGCTGGTTACTTTTATACTTGTAATGTTAGGAGTCTGATTGAATGATGAAAAAAGCGATTGAAGCAATTGAAAAGGGTTATTTTGATATGCCGTTTTATACACAGCACTGCCAAAAAAATGGGGTAGATTTATCGAAAGTCAGGACGAAAGAGCAATTTCTTCAGATTCCGTTCACCACAAAAGATGACTTGAGAAACACCTGCGCTTTCAGCAGAACAAAAACCGCCCCGCAGGATATTTACGGCATATATTCCAGCAACGGAACAACGGGGAAAAAGACCTTTTATGTGCACAGTCAGGCCGATCACGAAAAACAGGCTGAATTTGTAAGAACGTTTTATTCTGCCATCGGAATGAAAGCGGGCGGACTCGGCGCTGTTTTGGGGCCGATCGGCAGTCCGATTATGGGACACTGCATGATGTGGCAGTTTCATGCAATGAAAATGGGCATGACACTTTGTCCCGAACCGTCGCCTGAAAATATGATTGATGTGATACAAAGCCTTCCGGTAACGGATATTGCAACACTGCCGCAGGTGGCTTCTTTTATGGCGGCAAAGCCCGAATGGAGGGAGATTGCTGCCAATTCATCGGTTGAGCGATTGGTGCTCGGCGGCGATTTTCTTTCGGAAGCCAGACGAAAATTACTGGAGGAGACCTGGAATGCCAAAGTGTATAATTCCTTTGGCATGAGTGAAGTTTTCGGCCCGATCGGAAACGAATGTATTGAGCATAACGGGTTCCATTATTTCGATAAGGATCTGTATATCGAGATTGTTTCAGAGAAAACAGGAAAGCCTGTTGCACCGGGAGAAATCGGCGTAGGCGTTTACACAACATTGTGGGAAAAAGGTTTTCCGCTGCTTCGCTATTGGTCGGGAGATCTGCTTCGATTGATCCCTCAGCCGTGTCCTTGCGGCAGCAGCTTGCCGAGATTTGAATTTTTCGGAAGAATGGCGGATTGTGTTCAACTGTCAGACGGAACATGGATTTCTCCAAGACAGGTGGAGGAGTTGACTTTGCCGAACGGACTGATTCACTGTCAGGTTCAGCTTCGCAAAGAGGCAAGCGCTTGCCTGATCTATGATGAAGCAGGTGCCAAGCCGACCGAAGATTTGATTTTGCAGTTAAAACAACTGCTGTCTTGTGACTCGATAACGGTCGAGCCGATGCCTTTGGAAAAAATGCAGCTTCGCGGACTCAAACCGAAGTATCTTGTGAAAGCGGAAAACTGATGCAAAACAGTGATGGAATTTTCTTCCGGCATTCTCTGACAGCACGGATTCGCAAGAAAGGATAGAACATGAAAAAATATGAAATACTTGCGCCGGCAGGAAGCATTGATGATCTGAAGCTGATGATACAGGAAGGCGCAGACGCTGTATATATCGGATTAAAGGGCTACAGTTCCCGACCGAACAATGCGGATTTTGCCTTGGAACAGATTCAGCAGGCGGTGACGCTCTGCCATGCTGCCGGAGTGCTTTTATATGTTGCAATCAATGCCAATGTCGGGCAGGATCAGATGGAGCTGCTGATTGAGCAGATTTTTGAAATTGACCGCATGGGTGCAGACGCGGTGATATTATCCGAATTCGGTCTGATACAATATTTTTCCGGCAAATTGAAACATGCCCGAATGCATGCAAGCACACTGATGGGTGTTTATAACACGCAGACGGTCGGCTTGCTTAAAGAGATGGGTGTTACCCGAATCATCTTTTATGCAAATCTTTATTTTGATGAAATGGCAAAGATTATCAGTGCATACCCCGATCTGGAATATGAACTGGTGGCAGAGGGCGGAACGTGTTTTAATGATATCCGTCAATGCCGAATTGCGCACGGGGTGCACAACGGTGAGCACATTCTCTTTTGCCGAAAGCCTTTTGTGCTTCAGGAGAACGCAAAAACAATCGGTGACGCAAAGCCGATTTCGGAACCGCCGACGCGTACCGCACAAATTGCAGGACTCTTTTTGGCAATCGGAATTTATTCTTTTAAAATTGAAGGAAGAACCGTGCCGGGTAAATTCAGAGTGCCGATGGTTCGCGCACTGAAAGAGAATCTTGAAAAATATTCGTCTCAGGAGCAGCCGGACGCGTTTCTGCATTTCTTTTCCCGAGGAAACAGGGGGTTGAACGGATGATTGTTGCCCTTGAAATATATGATGAAAAAGTTATAGCTCAAATTGCCGAAAATGAAGATATTGGCGGTGCGGTTCTGGGCGATTTGTTCTGTAATTACAGAATGTTCCCGAACGCAGACGCAGAATTGCCTGACAGAATGAAACAGTTGAAAGCTGCGGGGAAAAAGGTCTTTTATCAGACGCCTTGCTATTTGACGGATTCGGTTTTTGGTAAGACGCTTCAGAATATCCGATATTGGAATCAGCAGGGACTGTTAGACGGTGTTTTGCTTCAGGACGTCGGTCTGCTTCGAAAACTCGGAGAAATGCAAACGGATCTTACGCTGATATGGAGCTTTATGGGAGAATCGAGAAACCGAGCGGTCAATCTGCTGCATTACCGATTCTTGCAGTCGCTTGCCGATGTCACCATTGCAACCGATCAGCCGCAGCATTGGAAAATCATGCAGGAACACGCAATCAATTCAATGCTCATGTACGGAAGAATGACATATGCAACAGTCAACAGACTGTGTTATTATACCTATGAAAACAATTTATATGAAACAGACTGTAAGCGTGCGTGTTTGCAGGGGTCACAGCATATGATCAATGAAAAATTTCATATGAATATGTCTGTGGACGGCTATATGCTCGGAAAAAAATATCTGTATACGAAATTGCAGGAAATGCCTGAATTGCTGTATGCACAAAATTATGAAGAATGTCTCAGACAAATCCAGATTCTGAAAGAAAGAGAGAAAAAATGAAAATATCAGTCGTAATTCCGGTTTATAACGAAGAAAAGCATATTGTGCAGTGTATTGATGCATTGCTGAACAATACACGAAAGCCCGATGAAATTCTGCTTGCGGACGGCGGCTCCACAGACCGCACCCGAATGCTGGCTTCCGCCTTTTCTCAGGTAACGATACTGGATAATCCGGAAAAAACAGCGGCAGCGGGCAGAAATGTCGGCATCAGACATGCGAAAGGCGACATTATTGCCTTTACGGACGGCGACTGTATTGTTGAAAAGGACTGGCTTGAGGAAATTGAAAAGGCATTCGCCGAATATGAAATAGACGGCTTGGGCGGAAAAGTGACAACAGCGCCGTTTGAAAATGAATATGAAGAATATTGGGGAACACTTGCCTGGAAACTGATTATGAGTTTCGGTGATGAGGCTTATCAGGTAAAAGAAAAAACCTTGAACGATGCGTTTGTAACTGCCAACTGTGCTTATACGAAAGCGCTTCTTGACGATCTCAACGGCTTTGATTTGTGGTTTGCCAATAATGCGGAAGATGTGGACTTATGCTGGCGCGCTTTGGAAAAAAACGCAAAGCTGATGTATATTCCGTCGGTTGTGATCAAAGCGCACAGTGTTACCACACTCGAAGGAATCAAGCAAAAAAGTTTTCGTAACGGAGTTTCCAGCAGCAAGCTGCAGAAACGATACGGAAAATGGTTTAACTATGATAAGAATATTTATAAAATGTGGGCTGAGAATTTTTGCGGACTGTTCAGCAAAAAGCCGAACGCACGCCTGAATCTGACGGAACTTTCCTGGCATTTGATGGGAAAATATTACGGTAGTATAAAAGCGCATGTCATTAATATTTGAGAGAGAAAAAATATGGTTTATGATGTTATAATAATCGGAGCCGGCCCGGCAGGCTTAACGTGCGGTCTGCAGCTTGCAAGAGCCGGAAAAAGCTGCCTGATTCTGGAGCAAAAAGAAAAATTGAGCGGAAAAGTATGCGGTGACGGACTTTCAAGCCATTGCATGCAGGTTCTCAAGAAAATCAATATTCATGAAGCTGATCTGATTGCTTTGGGCGGTAAAAAAATTTATAGAAATATAACTTCTAATTTCGGAAAGCTTGAGCAGCGATATTACAGCCGAAGCGAAGAATATGAAAACTATGCATTCGGTCTTTCAAGAGATGTTTTCGATTCATATCTGATGAATTTAGTGCGCAAAGCAGGCGCAGAAGTAAAACTCGGCCGGAAAGTCTGCGCCGTTGAGAAATATAATTCAGAGTACATCGTTGACAATATGTACAAAGCCAAAAAGGTGGTTCTAGCCTGCGGTGCAATCGGCGCCAACAAATTCGGCGCTTTTGAACCCAACGATTTGCCTGTCGGAATTTCGGCAAGAATTTACGGTGATTGCAATCTGGCTTCCGATGCGTTTTATTTTAAATATGACTGGCAATACGGCGAGGGGTATGCCTGGCTGTTTCCGGTCGGCGAAAAGCTGTGGAACTACGGAATATGGAGTGCAGACAGGCGAAAAGACGTGAAAGTCCTTTTCAGCCAGCTTGAAGAGAGAATCAAACATACCTATTTTTCCGGCGGTGGTTACTATGACAGAATACCGGGCGGCGCACTGATCGGTGCAACGAGAAAAGAAGTCAGAAGCGGCAAGCTGCCGTGCATCGGAGACTGCAGATATCTTGCGTGTTTTGAAAGCGGAGAAGGAATCTCGTTTGCGGTTGAAAGCGGCTATCATCAGGCAATGGCAATCATTCATGACATGAAAGCCGAAACCGTGCGAATGCCCACTCCGGGAGCGTTCTGCACAGAGGTGAGTTTGTTAAACAGAGAAGCATTAATCCATAACGGCTGATGGTTGATATATTTTTTTCAAGACGATACGCCGGACAGAAAAACATAAAAGAAAAACAGAGGAGTTTTTGGACTTCTCTGTTTAACTTTAACTCCTTTGTGTTTGATTTCTTCAGTATTGAGTGTGTATGATTCAGAATATAAAACATTCTGATATTCCATCGATTCAAGATAAAGTCTTTATGCAACTGTGAAACCGAGCGATATAATCTCGGTTGACAAACCGTTAAGCGAATGATAAAATTTTATCAGTATATTCTTCAGACTTTTAAAATTTCTTATGAGAGAAAATGTGACCGTGAAATTCAATAAAAGTGAAAGCTGACTGTTAAAAGAGCAAAAGAGGGGGAAGCATGAATCAGTCAAGAGATAAAATCATATATGCCGCCGCGGAGCTTATGAAACAAAAAAGCTACCGGAAAATCAGCGTTGCCGAACTGTGTGAAAAGGCTGGAATCAACCGATCCACATTTTACAGAAATTTTGAAGATATTTATGACATGGTGGAAAAAATTCCGAAAGAGCTGCTGCGCAAACTTGAAGAATTCGGACTTGACTGTTTCAGCGTAAATTCCGATGCTTCCGAGGAGGATATGTTTTCTTTTCTGATCGGCGCTATTTCAATAAAAGATACTTTCCTTACCTTCGCCGACAAAAACGGCAACTATGAAATTATGTCAGACTTGATCAGAATTCTGATTGAAAAAGGAAAAACACTGTTTGATCCCGACGGAGAAAAAGGCTTTAACTTTATTGATATTTTCGGTTATTCCGCGCTGATTTACTTCATTTTTAATTTTGTTAACAACGGAAATATTCTGTCGGATGAATTTATACAGCCTCTTGTCAGTTATTCCGTGCAAATTTACAAACATTACGGAATCGAGTGGAAGAAAAATGGCGAAGAATACGAAAAATAAAAGTGTCTTAAAGACGGATAAAGCCCTTCGCAGAGCTTTTTGTGAATTCCTCCGGGAGGACGGTTATTATGTGCCCACCGTTCAGCAGCTGACGGACAGGGCTGAAATTTCAAAAACAACCTTTTACAGAAGATATAAGAATATGGATGATTTTATTGAAAATGAAATCAATTTTGCTGTTTGCAGCGTATGCGACAATGTTCAGTGGTTTGAACGGGCGCTGGAAGATAAAACAGTGACTTCAAAAGAGGTTGTTGCCGATATGAAAGAAAACGACACAACGGTTCAGTTGATTCATACGCTTGTTCACAGTCAGTTTATTTATGATTACAGCAAACGGCTCATGAGAGAGATCTATCGTTTGTCTAACGAAAAAGAATATGTAAAAGCCATGAGCCCGCAGGAAAAAGAAAAATACTTTCTGTATATTTCGGTTATTTTGTCCGGATGCTATATGAATTACCCGAAAAACAGTTTCAATGTATTTTTCGATTATATTCGTTCTTCAAGAAAAATTCTGTTTCCTTCGGATTCATAATATACACAACAATTTACGCAACAATTTCCACGTATTAGTAACATTAATTACTGATAAATGGAAATTGTTGCTTGTTTTTTCACATACATGGTGATACATTACTGATGTAAAGAGTTGGAAAGCAGAGACTCTTTTACCGCTCTTTCAGGACATTTTGCTGAAAATACAGAATGGCTTGAAAAGAAAATATTTTAATCGGGAGGTACACCATGAAAATGTCAAAAAAAGTATGCAGTATTGTTTTGTCACTTGTTCTGGTTTTGGTTATGGCAATTCCTGCTTTTTGCTATGATCAGGCTTCTGCCTATGCGGAATATGACCGGGCAAAGGTTCAGGCAAATGACAAAGAAACCATCGACAGTCTTAATCTTGACCAGATTGCGGGAATCGTGCTCGACTGGGTTGACAGAAAGATTGCCGAAAAAACATCGGATTTCGATTCCTTTAATGTGGAGATCTTTGAAGGCGTTGAAATTCCCGTTGAACTGAACATCACAAGTCTTGACGGTATTTTAGGCTATTCGGGCTATCTTCAGCAGCTCGGCGGAGATTTTGAAAATCTTGATGTGTCTGCTTTGAACGGACTTTCAAGAGCGAACGGAGACATTAACTTCATTTACGGTGTCATTCAGTT